>CAZRDD010000160.1:0-10139 GCA_964598675.1 uncultured Parafilimonas sp. | reverse complement strand
TGCAAGGAGTATTATAGTTTCCACCCTAAATAAAATCCGGGGTAGCGTCATCTTCAATATAATCAAGGTCCTTATGTATTGTTTCCTCGGTTAAATACACCGATACCAGGCCAATAATAAGCACCACTATACCTGTTATCCAGCCCGCTTTTACATAGTCGCCCGCCTGTACCTGCAGCCATACAAAAAGCATGCTCACCAGGTTTAGCGAACCCCTTACCATGTTGGGTACCGTGGTGGCAACCGTGGCCCGTATGTTGGTGCCAAACTGTTCGGCAGCCATGGTTACAAAAATGGCCCAGAAGCCGGTGCCAAAACCCAACAAGGCGCAGGCTGCATACACCATATTGGCCGTTGCACCGGTAAGGTTGAAAAACCATACCATGGCTATTACCACAATAGCATAGTAAACATAAAGGGCTTTTTTGCGGCTGTTAAGTTTTTGGCTTATAAAGCCGGCCAGTATATCGCCTGCTGAAATAGCTGCATAAGCAAACATTACCGATTTGCCGGGGTCTACAACTTCCTGCACACCCATTTTTACGGCAAACTCCTTTGAAAAAGTAATAAGTATGCCAATTACATACCAGGTGGGTAACCCTATAAGTATGGCCAGTAAATATTTTTTAAACCTGGCAGCATTGGTAAACAACATAAAAAAGTTGCCCCTTGATACCTGTTTTTCTTTTTCAATGCTTTTAAACATGCCAGACTCAAGCACTCCTACCCTTAAAAGCAACAGGGCAAAGCCTAAACCGCCACCAATAAAATAGCAGGTTTGCCAGCCGCTGTTGTCTGCTTTTACAAAATATTGCTTTAGAAAAAAGGCAACCACGGCCCCTGTTAAACCTAAACCCGCCACCAGCGATGTACCAACACCACGTTTTTCCTTAGGCAAAAGCTCGCTTACCAGGGTTATGCCAGCACCAAGTTCACCTGCAAGGCCCAGGCCTGTTACAAAACGTACCCAGGCATACTGGTCAACCGTATGTACAAAGCCATTGGCAATATTGCCCAATGAATACAGTATAATGGAGGCAAACAGCACTTTAAGCCTGCCAAGTTTATCGCCCAAAATACCCCATACAACACCGCCAATAAGCAACCCCATCATTTGCCGGTTAATAATATGCAGGCCGTCTTTGGCCACCTGCGCAGCATTAAGGCCCATAGATGTTAATGAAGGCACGCGTATAATGCTAAAAAGCAGCAGGTCGTAAATGTCAACAAAATAGCCCAATGCGGCTACAATTACAGGCAGTGAAAGAATGCCATATTTTTTTACGCTCATAGCAATCAGGTATGGTTTTTTGTATAAATGCCAATCGTTGTTAAACTATAATATAGTAGAGCCATATAATTTTACTGCCTTACCATATTTTTTAAAGTAGTATGTAAATACTAAAGTAAGTTAAACGTCACCCGCAGGTTTCTTTTTACCAAAAACAAGTTTATAAATTACCGGCAAAGTTGTTATCAAAATTATCACCAGGGTAATGGCTTCAATATGGTCTTCAAGCTTGTAGTGATATTTGTTCCATACCCAGTCACTCAAGAAATGTCCACCAAGCATCATACTGCTAACCCAGCAAATACTGCCCACAATGTTGTAAAAATGAAACGTTTTTTTATCCATTTTAACCACACCGGCCACAATGGGGGCAAACGTACGTATGATGGGTAAAAACTTTGCCAGGAAGATGGTGCCTTTGCCATACTGCTCATAAAAATCGTGTGCCCTTTGCAGGTGCTTTCTTTTAAAAAGCCAGTTTTCCTTCCGCTGAAACAGCAATGGGCCGGTTTTATTGCCAAACCAAAAACCTGCCATATTGCCCAATATGCTGGCTATAATAACCAATACAATAATAACGCTGTAATGCACATCAAAAAACTCTTTTGCAAGAGCGCTGATGTAAATACCAGCGGCAAACAGCAGGCTGTCGCCGGGAAAGAAAAAGCCTATCAGCAACCCCGTTTCTGCAAAAATTACCAGCAATAAAACGTACAGGCCGCCATTGTGAATAATCCACTCAATAAACTGTTGAATTAACCCTCTGCTGTCCATTGTAAAAATTTAGTTTTTTAATATTTCTTTTTCCGGCCCTAATGCTCTTTCCCACTTGCTAACCACGCTGGTGGCCAGTGCGTTGCCCAGCACGTTGGTGCTGGTGCGCAGCATATCGCAAAAATGGTCAATAGGCAAAATCAACGCCACACCTTCCGGCGGAATTTTAAACATACCGCAGGTGGCCAGTACCACTACAAGCGAAGCCCTGGGCACACCCGCAATACCTTTACTGGTAACCATTAACACCAGCAGCATGGTTAGCTGTGTGCCAAGGTCCAGCGGAATGTGGTATGCCTGCGCAATGGCCAGGCTGGCAAAGGTCATGTACATCATACTGCCATCCAGGTTAAAAGAGTAACCCAGCGGCAGGATGAAAGACACTATTTTATCCTGGCAGCCGTAACGCTCCAGTTCCTCGGTAAGTTTGGGAAAAACGGCCTCGCTGCTGGTAGTGGTAAAAGCTACCAGTAAGGGGCTGCTGATGCGTTTAAGCAACGGCACCATGCGTTTTTTGAGTATTAAAAAACCTGCCAGCATTAATACTACCCACAGTAAAACAATACCCAGCAAAAACTCAAGAAAATAAACTAAGTAAAACCCAAAAATGCCCAGCCCTTTGTCGGCCACCACGGCGCATAAAGCGCCAAAAACGCCTACTGGCGCAAAATTCATTACATACCCCACCATTTTTAAAACGATGTGCGATGCTATGTCAAGCGCCTTTATAAGTGGTTTGGCATAATCGCCCAGAGCAGCGGCAGCTACACCAAAAAAAACGGAGAACACCACTATTTGTAAAATAGCATTCTCCGTAAGCGACCGGAAAATACTGTCTGGTATAACATGCTCAATAAAATTAGCCAGCGAAAACGACTGCGATTTTGCAGCCAGGTCCTTCAGCCCATTGGTATCGGCATGCGATAAGTCAATATGGGTACCCGGCTGTAACTGGTTTACCAGCAGCATGCCCAGCAGCAACGAGATGAGGGAGGCAGAAATAAACCACAGCATGGCTTTGCCGCCAACCCTGCCAACGGCTTTAAGGTCGCCCAGTTTGGCAATGCCTACCACCAGTGTGCAAAACACAAGCGGTGCAATAATCATTTGCACCAGGCGGATGAATATTGTACCCAGCAATTTAATAGAAGCCGAGAAAGTTGTTGTAAAAGCCGGGCTGGTATACTCGTGCACAGTGTACCCAACTATAAGCCCCAGCAACATTGCAGCTATTATAAAAACGGTAAGCCTGTTTTTTTGCATTTTTAATGGGTTCAAATTACTTGCGCAATATAGTATTTAATGGCAAAAACCATCGTTTAGCCAGTGCTATATAAAAGAAATAGGCGCTGAAATGAATAAATGCTTATTTTGCCAAACAGTAACAAAAACATAAAATACAAAGCAACTGTATGAGTTTATTTGCAAAAAAGTCAATTAAGTTCCTCATGGCTCAGTCGGATGAAGCCGGAAAGGGTTTAAAAAGAACACTGGGCCCTACAGCTCTTGTGGCGTTAGGTATCGGTGCAATTATTGGTGCTGGCATATTTGTTAGAACAGCTGCTGCAGCAGGTGGCCATGCCGGGCCTGCCGTAACCATATCATTTATCATAGCAGCTTCCGGTTGCGCATTGGCTGGGCTTTGTTACTCCGAGTTTGCGAGTATGATACCTATTGCAGGTAGCGCCTATACCTATTCCTACGCCACCATGGGCGAGCTGGTTGCCTGGATAATTGGCTGGGACCTCGTGCTTGAGTATGCACTTGGGGCTGCCACTGTTTCTATCGGGTGGTCGCAGTATTTAAATGAATTGCTCAAAACGTTTTTTAATACCAGTATCCCCTACGAATGGAGCCATTCGCCTTTTCAGTCGTCGCCGGAGGGCATACACGGTATAGTGAACCTGCCCGCTATTTTAATAATATTCTTACTTACCCTGCTGCTGATAAAAGGTACTGCCGAATCGGCCATTGTAAACAACATCATTGTAATAGTTAAACTAAGCATCGTGTTGTTGATTATCGGTTTTGGCTGGCATTTTATCAACCCTGCTAACCACACCCCTTACTTGATACCTGCCGATGCCGGTACCGTTAAGCTTGATACCGGTAAAATACACGATTATGCCGACCCCGAAAACCACGGGTGGCTTGGTGTATTGCGGGGGGCCAGTATTGTGTTTTTTGCGTTTATAGGCTTTGATGCTGTTTCTACCGCTGCACAGGAAGCCAAAAATCCACAGAAAGACATGCCTAAAGGCATTTTAATATCCCTGGTTATTTGTACACTGCTATACGTGCTTTTCTCGCATGTACTTACAGGGTTGGCTCCATACAAAGAGTTTTTATTACAGGGTAAAGAAGCATCAGTATCGTATGCCATCCGCCAATATATGCCTGGTTATGGCTGGTTGTCATCGCTGGTAACTATTTCCATCCTGGCAGGTTTTTCATCCGTAATCCTGGTGATGCTGCTGGGCCAAACCAGGGTGTTTTATACCATGAGTACCGATGGGCTTATACCGCCTGTGTTCTCTAAACTGCACCCTAAGTTTAGAACGCCATATAAATCACAGTGGTTGTTTTTTGTATTTGTTTCGCTGTTTGCTGGTTTTGTGCCAGACAGTATTGTGGGCGACATGGTAAGCATAGGCACCCTGTTTGCATTTGTACTGGTATGTTTTGGGGTAATGATACTGCGTAAAACCAATCCAGAACTGGAGCGCCCTTTTAAAACGCCTTTGTACAAAATTGTGTGCCCGCTGGGTGCCCTTGTTTGTTTGTTTATGATAGCCTCAGAAGGTTGGGAGAACTGGGCAAGGCTTATTATATGGCTCATCATAGGCTTTTTTGTATACTTTGGCTACAGCAAAAAGCATAGCAAAGTGCAAAACGGTATTAATTAGGTTAACGCTAACAATAATAACTGTATGTCCCGCCCCGTAAAAGGGCGGGATTTTTTTTGCCATAAATCAATGCTTTTAAAATAGATTGGTGCAATAGCAATAAAACAGGCTAAGGTTTGTTGCGCAACCCGGTGTTGCATCATTAACACTTTGCCAAATTTGCCTGTTTATTTCGGGGGCAGGCACCATATTTGTATCTTCATCCGGCAAAGCATTTTATGTTATTTAAACCCGCCGTTTTATTAACCTTTATTTTGTGCAGTGCCGTTTGTGCGTGCCCTGCCAATGCGCAAACGGCTACAGTAACACCTTTACACATTGCGGTGCTGGCCCCCTTGTATATTGATTCGGTTTTTGAGGAAGACAATTTTAAGGGCGGCATGCCCCTGCCTAAATACATGCAACCCGGACTTGAATTTTACAACGGGGTGATGATGGCGGTGGACAGCCTGCAAAAAGAACATGTTCCGGCGGAAGTATGGGTGTTTGATACCCGCAAAAAGCAACAAACCTCGGAGGCCCTGCTAAGTATTCTGGACACCTGTAACTTATCGCTTATTATTGCTTCCGTAAGCAGTGCTGCTGAGCAGCAGGCGTTTAGCAATTATGCTTTTAACAAAAACATCCCCTTTATTTCGGCCACTTACCCCAACGATGCCGGTGTTGCAGGCAACCCGTTTTATGCCATCATTAACCCCACTTTAAAAACCCATGCTGAGGGGGTGTATAAATATGTACAGCGTAATTATATTGGCACCAAAGTATACTATGTAACCCGCAACGGCGGTATGGAAAACAGGATAAAAAATTATTTTGATGGAATGGCGGCTAAAACGGCGGCATTAAAATACAAACTGCTTCAACTGCCGGATGGTTTTACGGCCAGTAACATCCGCCAGCTTGCCGATACAACACAACCTGCTGTTTTTATCTGCGGCAGTCTGGACGATAATTTTTCTCTTAGCCTGGTGCGTGCATTAAGTACCATTTCGTTTGCCGGGCAGGCAACGGCTGTGGGTATGCCCACCTGGGAGGGTGCAAAAGCCCTGGCGGCGGAGGATTGCCGCAACGTAAACATTGTATATTCCACCCCCTACAACTTTAACAGGGCCGATAAGCTATTGGCCGGTATTGCCGATGCATACCAGGCCGCATACAATGCCCGCCCCGGCGATATGGTGTTTAAAGGCTACCAGGCCATGTATCATTTTACTCACCTGCTGGTAAGTTATAACAGCAGCGGAATGATGGCTAACCTGTCTAACCCAGCCTACAGTATTACCGGCAATTACGATTTTCAACCTGTACATCTTGGTCCAGCCTCCTTTGTGCCGGATTATCTTGAAAACAAAAAATTATATTTTGTAAAAATGCTTAATGGCGTGGTTAAACCAGTAAACTAATTGGCTTTTTGTTGGTTATATAAAGCGGTGTTACCAGTGTTAAATTATTATTTGCTGGAAAATTTTGGTTGAGCTGTAAGGGACAAAGCACAAAATGTACTTAGACTTTACGCCAATATTTCATTTATATAACCCTGTATAAACCTTTAACGTAACAGATTGAGTATGATACAGAAAAAGTGGATAGTGGTTTCTGCGGTGTGCATACTAACCTTATCGTCAATTGCCGCAATACGTGCTGGCGACCCTGCCACAGCCCCTGTTTATATACCTGCCAGCGAGCAAAGAGATGGAGATGCCGCCAAAGGGTTTGATTACCTTATAAATGGCGATTACCTTAAAAGCGGGTTGCCTTACAGCTTATATAAGCTATTGCCTGGCCGCGATACAACCAATTACCTGGGGCGCAGTGGTAAAAGTGCTTTTGTATCGCACGACTTTAACCTGGTTAAAGCACCCAATGGTATAGAAGTAGTGGCACCAAACTGCTTGCAATGCCACTCACAGGTGTTTGAGGGTAAACTGGTGGTTGGTATGGGCAATACAATGCTCGATTTTTCAAGATCGGCACAAACCGGCAGCTTTTTTACAAACGCGGCCACCGGGTTTATGAAACTTTTTTCACCGGGTCAGTACGAGGCCTCGGCAGATATAATGCGCTCAATAAAAAGAGTATTTCATTACCTGCAAACCGAAGTGCAGGGCGTTAACGCTGCTGACAGGCTGGCCGAGGTGCTTGCTGCCCACCGCGACCCGGTTACCCTGCAATGGAGCGATACCGCTTTGCTGGAAATTCCTGATGAAGTAGTACCCACCGATGTACCTGCCTGGTGGCTGCTGAAAAAAAAGAACGCCATGTTTTACAACGGTTTTGGCCGGGGCGATTTTGCCAAATTCCTGATGCTCAGCAACCTGCTTACCGTAAAAGATACAGCCGAAGCCCGCGAGGTGTCCGCCCATTTTGGGGATGTACTGGCGTACATAAAATCTATTCAGCCGCCGGTGTACCCCGGGCCTGTTAACAAAGCCCTGGCTGCACAGGGCAAGGAAATATTTAATGTAACCTGCCGCAAATGCCATGGCGATTATGAGGAGGGCAGCCAATACCCCAACCTGCTGATACCGGAAAGCATTATACAAACCGATTCGCTGTTATTTAAAAGCAATTATCAAAACCCGCAGTTTGTTGATTGGTTTAATAAAAGCTGGTACGCCACTACTGATCATCCGGCACGGCTGCAATCTTACAACGGGTACATTGCGCTACCGCTTGATGGGGTTTGGGCCACAGCCCCTTACCTGCACAATGGCAGCGTACCTACATTGGAAGCCTTGCTTAACAGTGCCGAAAGGCCGGTTTACTGGCAGCGCGACCTTAAACATCCTCAATACGATTATAACAATATTGGCTGGCAATACACCGCCAAAGATGCCCCCGGCGGTAAAAAAGTGTACAATACCACCCTGCCCGGTTATGGTAATTACGGCCATACTTTTGGCGATGCCCTTAACGCAGATGCCCGTAAAGCGCTGATTGAATATTTGAAAACGTTGTAAAAGGGCTAATATAGTTTAATTGTTTTAATAACTAACTTTATATTATGGTGCATATAGAAGAAATATTGCTACTTCCGAAAGAGCAGCAGGTGGCGATTATGCATGCTATACAGGATAAGCTTGATGATTTTGACGATGATGATGAGCTAAGTCCAGAGCATTTGAGTTTTATTAAAAACCGTATTCATACAATCAAAACCTCCGCCCAACCCACTTATACATGGCAGCAGCTAAAAGACAAGTTGAAAACCCGCTTTCTATAAAAAAAGGCTGAGTAAGCTTCGCTAACCTTTTAAAATAAGCAATAATAGGGAGCAGTTTATATCGTAATACTGCCCGGCATAAACAATTCTATTCTACTTTCGTTGCGCCGCGCACCTCAATTGGTGTGCAAAACACAGCCACTTGCAGTTACAAAAAACCATAGGGTATAACATTGTTCACGATTGGCTTACAGCAAAAAACTTTAAGCCCTTCCAGTTTCAGCAGCAAACCTGGCAGCATATTATTAATGGCAGCAGTGGCTTGGTAAATGCGCCTACGGGCTGCGGTAAAACCTATTCGGTTTTTTTGGGCAGCATCATTCAATTCATCAACAATAACCCGAAAGACTATAAAACAAAAGCAAAAAACGGGCTGCAGTTACTATGGGTAACACCCCTGAGGGCCCTTGCCAAAGATATTGGCCGCGCTATGGAGGAAGCCATTTTTGAGCTGGGCTTGCAATGGAAAGTGGGCATCCGCAATGGTGATACCGATACCGGCGAACGGCAGAAACAAAAGCGCAACATGCCCGAGGTGTTGCTGATAACCCCCGAAAGCCTGCACCTGCTGCTGGCGCAAAAAGGGTACCCCGATGTATTTAGCACCCTGCGCATAATTGCGGTAGACGAGTGGCACGAACTGCTTGGCAGCAAACGCGGCGTGCAGGTAGAGCTTGCTATAAGCAGGATGGTACATTGCCGCCCTGATAATGGTACTGCCCAAAATGAAGCCTCCCCAAGAACAAGTAGCCAGCAAACCGCACTCCGTAATCGGCCAGCCGTGTGGGGTATTAGTGCCACCATTGGCAACCTGGAGGAGGCGAAGGAGGTGCTGTTATCGCCTGTTATGCATACAATAGGCAATTCCCCGCAAGGTGGGGTTGTATTAGACGGAGAATGCAGCCAGGGTGTTATTGTAAGGGCAAAGCTTGATAAGCAGATTGGAGTGCTGTCCGTTATACCAGAGGAAATAGAAAAATACCCCTGGGCGGGCCATTTAGGCATAAAACTGGCCGAAAGGGTAGTGCCTATCGTTGAACAAAGTACCACTACGCTTATTTTTATTAATACCAGGGGGATGGCCGAACGGTGGTACCAAACCCTGCTGGATATTGCGCCACAGTTTGCCGGGGCTATTGCCCTGCACCACGGCAGTATTGAGCAGGAATTGCGCGTTTGGGTGGAAGAAGCCCTGCATACCAAAAAATTAAAAGCGGTGGTTTGTACTGCCAGCCTTGACCTGGGGGTTGATTTCAGGCCGGTGGATACGGTTATACAGGTAGGTTCGCCCAAAGGAGTATCAAGATTTTTGCAGCGTGCGGGCAGAAGCGGCCACCGCCCCGGCGATACCAGCCGTATCTATTTTCTGCCTACCCACTCCCTTGAGCTGGTGGAGGCTGCTGCATTAAAGCAAGGTATTAAAGACGGCCTGGTGGAAGGCCGCGAGCCAATGCTGCTGTGTTTTGATGTGCTTATACAATACCTGTGTACCCTTGCCATAAGCGAAGGCTTCCGCCCCGCAGAAATTTTTGAAGAAATTAAAAGCACTTACTGCTACCGCGAAATAACCAGCGATGAATGGGAGGAGGTGCTGCAGCATATTACCACCGGCGGCAATGCGCTGGCCGCGTACGATGAATATAAAAAGGTAGAAATTATTAACGGCCTGTACCGCATAACCAGCCGTCGCATGGCCATGCGCCACCGTATGAACATTGGTACCATTGTAAGTGATGCCATGATGAAAGTGAAGTTTATGACCGGCGGTTATATTGGTGTAATTGAAGAATACTTTATTAGCAGGCTTGAGCCGGGCGATGTTTTTACGTTGGCGGGCCGCAATGTGGAGCTGGTGGCTATTAAGGATATGACGGTGCTGGTGCGCAAGTCAAACTCTAAAAAAAGTATTGTGCCAAGCTGGATGGGCGGCCATATGAGCCTTACC
>CAZRDD010000159.1:0-10149 GCA_964598675.1 uncultured Parafilimonas sp. | reverse complement strand
TTTATCCCAATTGCAAAAAAAATATGGCGATATTATTGATGATAAAGGCAAGCAGTATATACATTTTGCCGTAGATGGAGCCAAACGCATGCGCCAGATAATACTGGATCTGCTGGAGTTTTCGCGGGTGGGGAAATCGGAAGATAATAAAGAGAACGTGGACCTGAATGACTTGCTGTACGAAATTAAGTTACTGTTTGGCAGGCAGATTGAAGAGAAAAATGCATCGGTACTGTATGAGGCATTGCCAGTAGTGCATAGTTATAAGGCTGCTTTAAGGCAGGTGTTTCAAAACCTCGTAAGCAATGCGTTAAAATACAGCTCAAAGCATGTGGGACCTGTTATTATAGTTAGTGCTATAGATGTTGAAACCTTTTGGCAATTTGTGGTTGCCGATAATGGTATAGGTATTAACGAGGAGTATTTTAATAAAATATTTATCATTTTTCAGCGGCTGCACAATAAGGATGAATATAGTGGCACTGGTATGGGCCTGGCCATTGCCAAAAAAATTGTTGAAAATATGGGAGGGAAAATTTGGGTAGAATCTGTTGAAGGGGAAGGCAGCCGTTTTTATTTTACAATTCCAAAAAATTAGCCAATGAAGTCAATTCACATTTTACTGGTGGAAGATAATGAGGGAGATATATTGCTTACAACAGAAGCCTTGCAGGAAGGCCGTATAGTAAATAAAATAAGTGTTGCCCGCGATGGTAAGCAGGCTGTTGATTTTTTAGGCAAAACCGGCGATTATACCAATGTACAGGTACCTGATTTTATATTGCTTGATATTAACCTGCCCAAAAAAAATGGCCACGAAGTGCTGCAGTTTATAAAAACAAACGATAAGCTAAAGCATATACCAGTAATCATGCTCACCACATCATCTGCCGAAGCCGACATTAGCCTCTCCTACAACAACTACGCAAATTGCTATATAACAAAACCCGTTGAGGTGGGCGATTTTATGGATGCAGTAATGAAAGTGGAAGATTTTTGGATAAATATTGTAAAACTGCCTAATAAGAAATAGCGTTATGCAAAAGGATAATGGCTTTTTTAAAATACTGGTTATTGAAGACAATCCGGGCGATTTTGCATTGATTGAGGATTATTTGCGGGAAATGATTGAAAACCCTGTAATAAAGCAGGCTAAAACATATAAGGATGCCAACCTGCAGCTGTGTGCTTCGGGTAACCGTTGCGATGTTATTTTGTTAGACCTTACCTTGCCCGATAAAAGCGGCACAACCCTTATTACTGAAATAATTGCACAATGCCCCGATGTGCCGGTGATTGTATTAACCGGTTATGCAGATGTGTCGTTTGGCATTAAATCGCTGTCGTTGGGTGTTGCCGATTATTTGCTTAAAGATGAGCTGTCTCCATCCCTTTTGTACAAAAGCATTGTGTATAGTATTGAACGTAAAAAAACGCTGCTACGGCTTGAGGATTCTGAGAAAAAGTACAGCGACCTTTTTCATTTAAGCCCCCAGCCTATGTGGGTGTATGATGAGGAGTCTTTACGTTTTTTGTATGTAAATACGGCTGCTATTAACCACTATGGCTACAGCAAGGAGGAGTTTTTGGCCATGACAATTAAAGACATCAGGCCAGAGGATGATATTGCGGCTATGGAAGAAGAGGTAAATTTTAAGAAACAAAATTTGGTGGAGTATTTTCATGGCACCTTCAGGCATAAGAAAAAGAACGGCCAGCTAATTTACGTTGATATACAAAGCAACCTTATGCAGTACGACGGCAGAAAGGCAAGATTGATACTGGCTATGGATATTACTGAAAATTTTATACACGTTGCTGCTATTGAAAAACAAAATAAAAAACTAAAAGAAATCGCCTGGATACAAAGCCACGTAGTAAGGGCCCCGGTGGCAAGAATGATGGGCATAGCCAACCTTGTTAAAGAGCTGAAGTCAACTTCTGCCGAAGGGGAACAGCTGCTTGAATATATGGTAAGCTCGTGCAACGAGCTGGATGTTATCATAAGGGATATTGCCAACAAAAGCAACCAGATAAATGTAAAAGAGGAGGTTGAAATGTAACATCTGTTCAGGTAGCGCTTTTTCTAAACTTAACTATATGTGTTACAGGCTAAGCATTTCTTTTTTGCCTGTTTTAACGGCACGGTATATTGCATCAATTATCTTAAGGTCTTTCACTGCTTCATTGCCATCTGCAGGTATAATTGGTTGTTTGCCTTCCAGCAAAATACCCGCCATTTCTTCCATTTGAAACGTTTGATGGGTAACATGGGGGAAGTTTAGTTCTCCTTTGCTTGTGCGGCCTTCAATAGGCCCATAGCCGGTAGCCGGGTATAGTTCCGCAAAGCCACTGGTGCCGTTTAAAAAAAAGCGGTCGAGGTTATTAAGGCTGTAAGTAGAAAGGCAGGAGGCTGTAGCCCCGCCGGGGAAACCCAGTTGAAACTGTATAGTTTCGTCAATGCCGTCTTTAAATTTATCATAATTGGTTTTGGTTTCCTGCGCGGTAACCCATACAGGGTCTTCGCCAATCATGTACCTGGCCCCGTTAACCGAGTAAATACCAATATCCATCATGGCACCGCCGCCGCTAAGTTGTTTGTTAAGCCGCCATTGTGTTGGGTCGCCAATAATAAAACCGCTAAGCCCCTGAAAAAAAAGCACTTTGCCAAAATCGCCCGCATTGCGCTGCCGTATTATTTCCAGCGTTTTCGGTTCAAAATGCATGCGGTAGCCTACCAGCAATTTTACGCCCGCTTTGTTACAGGCATCCACCATTTCCTGCCCCTCTTTTGCATTAACAGCCATGGGTTTCTCGCAAATAACATGCTTGCCAGCCCTGGCAACCCGTATTACCTGGTCGTGGTGCAGGGCATTGGGGGTAATAACATATACGGCATCAATATCGGGGTTGTTTTTAAGCTGGTCGAAGTTTTGATAGTTGTAACAGTTTTTTTCCGGCAGGCCATATTTTTCCTGCCATGCCTTAATTTTTGCCGGGGTACCGCTTACAACGCCCACCAATTTGGCTTTTGTGCAAGCCTGCATAGCTTCTGCCACGCGGTTACCATAGCTGCCCAGGCCCATAATGGCAACCCTTAATACAGGCCCGGCGTAGGGCGCAGGTTGTTTGCTTTTGGCGTTTGCCGCACCGTATAAATGTGTTAAAGGCACGGCCAGGGCCGATGCGGTTATTTTTTGCAAAAAATAGCGGCGGGATGACATGGCGTAGTGTTTTTAGGTAATGTTTGGTTGCGGAGGCTTAAATCGTATTGCAATATATTTAAAAAGAAGGCAGTATTGCTACATACTGGTTAACTCATTAAAAAGTTTGTGGATAGTGGTTGTGCAGAAGGTGGCACTGCCGGGGGAGGGAATGTAACAGCGCGTTATTGAGACAAGCGAAAGGGTATTATTTGTTGGTTTTTTATAGGTTTAAGGCAGGTATTATTTATTGCTGTTGCCGGGGTGTGGCTTGTTAAATGGCCTCTTTTGTAAAGCGGTAAAGCTTTACAAAAGAGGCAAACATATTTTATACCACGCCTTTAGCGCTTAAATATCTTTCAGCATCCAGCGCTGCCATACAGCCGCTGCCCGCTGCTGTTACGGCCTGGCGGTAAATTTTATCCTGCACATCGCCTGCGGCAAAAACGCCTTCAATGTTTGTTTTTGAGGAACCGGGTATGGTTACAATATAGCCTGCTTCATCCATATTTATCCAGTCTTTAAATATGCCGCTGTTAGGCTGGTGCCCAATGGCCACAAAAAATGCACTAACCGGTACATCCTGCACGGTGCCTGTTTCGGTGTTTTTAACACGAATGCCGTGTACTTTGTTTTCGCCCAGTACTTCCAGCGTTTCAGTGTTCCAGTATATTTTTATATTGGCCGTGCTTTTAACCCTGTCCTGCATTACCTTACTGGCCTTCATGGCATGCTCGCCCTTGCGCACAATCATGTGTACGGTGGTGGCCAGTTTGCTAAGGTATAAGGCTTCCTCGCAGGCAGTATCGCCCGCACCTATTATGGCCACTTCCTTCCCGCGAAAGAAAAAGCCATCGCATACGGCACAGGCGCTTACACCGTAGCCGTTAAGGCGTTGCTCACTTTCCAGGCCCAGCCATTTGGCCGAAGCGCCGGTTGAAATTATTACAGCATCCGCCTCAATCCATTTTTCCTCATCAATCTGCACCCTGTGTACCGGGCCGGTAAAATCCACCTTGGTGGCCATACCATAGCGTATATCTGCACCCATGCGGGTAGCCTGCTTTTCAAATTCCACCATCATTTCGGGGCCCTGAATCCCATCCGGGTAGCCGGGGTAGTTTTCTACTTCCGTAGTAATGGTTAACTGCCCGCCTGGCTGAATACCCTGGTATAAAACGGGCTTCATGTTTGCTCTTGCAGCATAAATGGCTGCTGTATAACCTGCTGGTCCCGATCCTATAATTAAACAATGCACATGTTCCGTAGTTGCTGATTCCATAATCATTCCTTTTATAAATATGTAATAACGATAAAAATATTAAAACGTTTTTGTTTTTGCCTGCAATATGCAAAAACAGCCCCTATTTGGGGATAATAATGGTTTTATACTCCGCCGCATAGCCCGTAAAAGTACCTAAAGCGCCATTGCTTATATTGCCAATAACCTTAACAGGTGCCGAAAAAGGGTTATTGGTGCTTTGAAGGCTAAACTCCCAGGTGTTCCAAAAGGTAAACGATGCTTTATCAATATTGCAAAACTTTACGGTTACGGTATCGCCCCGGTGTACAAACCCATAGTTGCTGTTGGTGGTTGATGAAGTGTTTCTTCTGTAACCGGCATTAAACTGCAGGTTATACGTTGTGCCATCGGTAAACTGGTCATCAAAAACAGAGTTGGATGCCGTTAAAAACGATTGCCCGTTTATGCTGGTAAAATAGCGTATGTAATTGCCCAGGCCCTTGGGGTCGGTAAACCGGCCCCACAAAACGCACAGCGTGGTATCCTTATTATCGGGGGCGGGTTTCCACCATAACGAATCCAGCTTTTTTGCAACAGTGGGTATGGTGGTTGATGAGGTATACATTTTACCATCCGTTGTTGTTATGTGCAACTGGTACGTTTTATTTAACTGCCCCAGTAAAAAAGAAGCCGGGTCGGCATTGTTAAGCGAGTAGTAATACACTTTATTGCCAGCAGAATCACTTTGCCAAAACTCGGCCAGGGTGGCGGTGGTGGTACCATCGGTTATTTGTACAACAGCCTTGTGTACAAAGGATGCTTCCAGGTCGGCAGGGGTGATGGTGCTGTAATAGTTAAGCGAGTTAGAGAGCACTACAACAGGCGGCTTTGTATTTTCAATGGACGCATCCACTACCAGCACAGGCTGTTGGGTTTGCAGGGCAAGCGAAATGTTTTTTTCACAGGCTGTAAAAAAACACATTACGCACAGGCTCCCTATCCATTTTTTCATGCGGCAAAATTAAACGTTTGCTGCGTGATTTTTTGTTAAGTATTTTATGCCACAGCAAAGGGGTAGCCGCCAAACCGCTTTTGTTTAGATTGATTACCCGGGCGGCGTTTAAGCCTGCCGGGTAATCAATCTGATGGGTTTGTTTAGGCAAAAAGGCCGTCAATGCTCAAATACCTTTCGCCAGTATCGTAATTAAAGATTAATACTTTGCTGCCTGCTGGTATTTCGCTTAGTTTTTTTGCTACCGCAGCCATAGTGGCACCGCTGCTTATGCCCTGGAAGATGCCTTCTTCCTTGGCGGCACGGCGGGCATATTCAAAAGCCTCGTCTTTACCAACGGTAATTACGCCATCAAGCACTGCTGTATGCAGGTTGGTGGGTACAAAGCCTGCGCCAATGCCCTGTATGGGGTGTGGTGCAGGGCTGCCGCCGCTGATAACAGGCGATAATTCCGGCTCAACTGCAAATACTTTAAGCTTGGGAAAATGCCTTTTCAGTTCCTCGCCCACACCGGTAATGTGGCCACCGGTACCCACACCGGTAATTAAAAAATCAATGCCTTCGGGGAAGTCGGCTAAAATTTCCTGCGCGGTGGTTTTAATATGTACATCAACATTGGCCTGGTTATCAAACTGCTGCGGCATCCATGCGTTAGGGGTGGAAGCCACCAGTTCCTTTGCTTTTTCAATAGCGCCTTTCATGCCTTTTTCGCGTGGGGTTAATTCAAAAGTTGCCCCGTAAACACTCATCAGCCTTCTGCGCTCCACGCTCATGCTTTCGGGCATAACCAGTATTAATTTGTAGCCTTTTACCGCAGCTACAATGGCAAGGCCAATGCCTGTGTTGCCCGATGTTGGTTCTATAATTACGCTGTTAGCGTTAAGTAAGCCTTTTTTCTCGGCATCTTCAATCATGCTTAGCGCAATACGGTCTTTAATGCTGCCACCGGGGTTGGCTCTTTCTAATTTGCTCCAAACCTCAATGTTTGAGGGGTATAAACGGTTAATGCGTACATGTGGGGTATTGCCGATTGTTTCTAAAATGCTGTTTGCTTTCATATCTGCTTTTTTGTTAGATGTTTACGTTCTGTTGTTTTGCGTTTTTTATGTACCAGGTGTTGTTTATAAATGGTATTTAGTTTGGCTTTGCACCAGCGTTGCAGTTGGCCTTCAGCCGGGTTGCCATTTGCTTTAAATAATAAAGTTTATAGGTTCCTCAAAATCGCGCCTGTCGTTTACCACTGTTTGGTTTTTATGGTATACCACGCTAAACGGGGGTATGCTTTTGGTTATCCAGGTATTGCCACCTATAATACTGTCCTTACCAATTACGGTGTTGCCACCCAATATGGTGCTGCCCGCGTAAATAATCACATTGTCTTCAATAGTGGGGTGGCGTTTGCTTTTGGCATCCTCCTTGCGTACGGCCAATGCGCCCAGGGTAACCCCCTGGTATATTTTTACGTTGTTGCCTATAATGGCCGTTTCGCCTATCACCACCCCTGTGCCGTGGTCAATAAAAAACGGGTAGCCAATGGCAGCGCCGGGGTTAATATCAATACCGGTTTTGCCGTGTGCCCATTCACTCATCATACGTGGTATCAGGGGCACTTTTTCCTGGTAAAGTGCATGCGCCAGGCGGTGTACGGTAATTGCCGAAAAGCCGGGGTAGGAGAGTATCACCTCTTCAATAGAGGAAGCCGCAGGGTCAAAGTCCATAATAAGTTCTGCATCTTCCAGCAATATGTCTTTAATGCTCTCCAGCTGGCTGAAAAAATCAAAAACAATGGTGTTGTGGTCAAGCGTATAGGATGTGTCAACTGACTGTATAAGTGCTGAAAGCTTCTGTTGTAACCTTTTATGCTCCTCCGCATGGCGTGCTAAAAAGTCGTCCACATGGTTGGTTACATGAAAAAGGTACCTGGTAAGGTCGTCGGTAAACCGGCAAACATCATCCTTGCCGGGCAGTATGTGGCTTAATATAAAACCAGGGTATTTCATACAACTTGTTGGTTTGAGTAAAATAAAAAAATCCCGCCGGGGCGGGACATATAAAGGTATAACAAAACAAACCTATGCCCCGTTAAGGTATAAAACAACAAGCGCAGCAGGTAAGTTTGTTCATATTTTTATTAATTGGCTACAAAAATAGTGGACTAATTGCAATTAAATGTTAACGGCATAACAAATATTCAAAATTTCTTTTTTAGCATCCATCTGCAAGAAATTTGGCAGTAGTTTTATAAAGCGTGTATAAACTGCCGTATTTTAAATACCTGGTGTGAGTTATATGAAATTTACCGGAAAAGATGCCGCTATTGAAATATTTAGTGAAGCCGTAAAAGCGGTGCAGCCAGCGGTGTTAATACCGGGGTACATGCGGCTGAACGATGGCGTGTTATATGTTAATGGGCAGGAGTTGCCCTTGCACAATTATGATGGCATATATGTGCTGGCGGTGGGCAAGGCAGCAGCAGCTATGGCACAGGAGGCGGAAAAGATTTTGGGTGATAAAATAACTGCCGGGCTGGTGGTTACAAAATACCGGCACGGCCTGCCCCTGCAATATTGCCGCACCATTGAAGCGGGCCACCCCTTGCCAGATGATAACAGCCTTTTGGCGGCACTTGCGGTGGTTGATTTTTGCAAGCCGCTTACTGGTAACAGCCTGTTGCTGTGTTTTATTAGCGGCGGTGCATCGGCCCTGCTGGCGGATGTTGCCGAAGGTGTAAGTTTGGCGGATATGCAATCCGTATCCCGCCTTTTACTGCAATGCGGTGCTGATATACATGAAATAAATACGGTGCGCAAACACCTGTGCTATTTAAAAGGCGGGCAACTGTTAATGTATTTGCACGGGGCAACGGTTTTCTCATTTATTATAAGCGATGTGCAGGGCGATGATTTAAGCGTTGTTGCCAGCGGACTTACCGTTGCCAATACAACCACTTATGCGGATGCCTGGCAGGTACTGGTGAAATATGCGCTTGTTGATGAGGTGCCACCCGCTATAAAAAACCGTTTGTTAAACGGTACACCACTGGCTATGGCCGAAACCGGCCAGCCTGCTTTAGGCGCGGTGCAAAATATTTTAACAGGCAATAATGCTAAAGCTTTACGCGCCGCCGAACAGCGGGCGCAGCAGCTTGGGTTTGCCACAACAACAGTAAATAACTTGTTGCAGGGCGAGGCAAAAACGGCTGCCAGCCATTTTTTGGAGGTGTTGTTACAATACAATGGCCCCCGGCCCGCCTGCCTGCTTGCGGGCGGCGAAACCACGGTAACAGTTACCGGAAAAGGCAAGGGCGGGCGCAACCAAGAGTTTGTTTTGGCTGTTATATGCAAATTAATTGATATGGATGTGCCTGCGGAAAAATGGCCGGTGCTGCTATCTGCGGGTACTGATGGAACGGACGGGCCTACCGAAGCGGCTGGTGCAATCGTTAACATTTATGATTATTATAATATTAAAAAAATGGGCCTAAATCCGCATTTTTTTATAAAAAATAACGATTCATTTCATTTTTTTGAGACGATTGATGAATTAATTATAACTGGTGCTACACAAACAAACGTTATGGACGTTGTTGTTGCTATAATTAGTTAAATTATTAATAATTTATATTTGAAACTCTCTATATTTCATCAAAAAAATACTTTCCGTTTAGTTTGTTGGAATAAAAAATTTATCTACATTTAACAAATGTTTAGTCAAAAGATAATATTTCACTTGCCTAACTAAACAAAAGGCCTCTTCGATTGCTACCACAATAATAAAGCTCCGCTTACCAAAGCGGGGCTTGTTTTTTGGGTTAAAGCCAGCCAAAAAGCATGGAAAAAAACGTAAAACGACTGCCCGATGATTTTGTGCAGCTGGATTTTTAATGACGCAAATTAACACGCGAATATGAGGCCGTATTAATAGCTACTTTTACTAAAAATGGCTTAAATGCGAAGTTTTTTGGCAACAGCCTCGCCCAATACCCGTTACTTTTATACCCTAAACTTTACCCATTGTTATGGATGCTGTTAACAAACACGCTATTGCTGTGATATTTGAAGTTGTACCCGCCGGGGATAAAAAGCAGGAATACCTGGATATTGCCGCCAGCCTGCGGCCGGAGCTGGATAAAATAAAAGGCTTTATTTCCATTGAAAGGTTTCAAAGCCTTCATCACCCCAATAAAATTTTATCTCTTTCTTTTTGGGAAAGCGAGGAAGCCATTGCTGCCTGGCGCAACATTGAGTTGCACCGCACCGCCCAGGCCAAAGGCCGTGGGTATATTTTTGAAGACTACCATTTACGGATAGCGCAGGTAGTAAGGGATTATGGCATGTTTAACCGGCAGGAAGCACCAGCCGACAGCAGGGAGGCGCATGATTAATCAATAGGCATCGCTAACAGACTGTTCAATAAATTAATTGCGTTGCAAAATATAGTAGGGGTCTGTTTCCTTATCCCTGGTGGCGGGGTTTAAAAAGGGCAGTGTTAGTTTGGTTACATGAAAGCCCTGCCCGGTGTATAAAATTTTGAATTGCGTTTTATCAAGCGAATCAAGCCCCTCTTTTGAGGTAAGCACATAATCGTTGCTGCGCAATGTGTCAACATTGTTAATATGTTCAAACAGGTGGTTGCCATAAAAATCAAAACTCCAGCCAGCGTTTATCTTGTATTGAAAAAAGCGGTCTTTG
>CAZRDD010000158.1:7023-10162 GCA_964598675.1 uncultured Parafilimonas sp. | reverse complement strand
AACCCACCACCCTGATTGCCGACATAGAAAAACTGTGTGCTGAAGCCCGGCAATACCAGTTTGCAGCGGTTTGTGTACCACCGCCGTTTATTAAGCTGGCCAGGCATTTATTACAAGGCAGCCCGGTAAAAGTTGCAACGGTTATTGGCTTTCCTTTTGGGTATTCGGCGGTGGAGGCTAAAATAGCTGAAATAGTGCTGGCAATGATTGACGGGGCAGAAGAACTGGATATTGTAATAAACCTTATTGCCCTAAAAAACAACGACTGGCAATACCTTGCCAACGAAATAAACCACATTATGCCGATAGCAAAAAGCAAGGGCAAAGTGGTAAAAATAATTATTGAAAGCGGCATACTAACCAACGATGAAATTATTAAGTGCTGCGATATATATGGCGTTGCGGGTATCGATTATCTTAAAACATCAACCGGCTACGCAGAAAAGGGCGCTTCGGTTGAGGCTGTTAAGCTGATGCGCCTGCACCTGGCAGACCAGGTTAAAATAAAAGCGTCCGGTGGCATCCGCACCTACGAATTTGCCCGCCAGCTGGTGGAAGCAGGTGCCGAAAGGCTTGGCTGCAGCGCGGGAGTAGCCATTGTACAAGGGTCCCAGGCTGTACCGGAGGGCTACTAACTGGCTATGAATGTTAATTTTAAACGGTTGCGCGTACAAAGCATTGTTCTTTTAGCATTCAAATTACCGGCTTCGGTTAATTTATCTAATTTGCACAAAAATGGTGCAGCATGAGGAAGATTTTGATAGCGGTTTTGCTGCTGTTATTTTTCGCGAATGTATATGCGGGCGACAGCATTACTGTGCATAAGGATGCACGGCTGAATACGCTTGCTGCCAAACAGGCAGCCATAAACAAGCTGGCTGCACATTTAGGCCCCAATGGCCAATATAAGGGCTACCGCCTGCAGGTTATTACCACCCGTAACAGGGATGAAGCATTTAAAGCAAAAGCCACCTTGCTGCAAAACTTTCCCAACCAAAAAGTTTACGTTACCTGGCAATCGCCTTACTTTAGGGTAAGAGTAGGTAATTTTATAGAAAGGCCTGATGCTGAGCTATTTAAAGAACAAATAAGCAAATTTTTTACTGACGGGGTATATACTGTTGACGACTTTATAGAATACATCCCCGTTTTACCGAACTGAGAACCTTGATGGATATGCTGAAAGAAAAAATAAAAGCTCTTTCGTTAGAAAATGCCGGGGATTTTGTTGCCATCAGGCAGTACCTGCATGCGCACCCTGAACTGAGTTATAAAGAATTTGAAACCTCAAAGTTTATTCAGGCAAAATTAGCAGAATGGGGTATACCCTTTGTAACAATGGCAACCACCGGGGTTGTGGGTATTATTGAGGGTAAAAATCCGGGAAAAAGGGTAATCGCCCTTCGTGGCGATATGGATGCGCTGCCTATTCTGGAAGAAAATGAGGTAGCCTACAAATCGCAAAACCCAGGTGTAATGCACGCCTGCGGGCACGACGTGCATACCACCTGCCTGCTGGGTGCCGCCAAAATACTAAACACTTTAAAAAATGATTGGGAAGGCACGGTTAAACTGATTTTTCAACCGGGAGAAGAAAAAAATCCCGGTGGTGCCAGCCTTTTGATTAAAGAAGGCGTTTTAGCAAACCCTGCGCCACAGGGCATTATTGCATTACATGTACACCCCGGGCTTAATATAGGTAAGCTTAGTTTTAGAAAGGGGCGCGTTATGGCCAGTGCAGATGAAATTTATATAACCATCAAAAGCAAAGGTGGCCATGCGGCGCAACCGCATTTAACCGCAGATACCATCCTTATTGCTTCACAACTAATTGTAAGCCTGCAACAAATTATATCCCGCAACAACAATCCTTTCTCCCCTTCCGTATTGTCTATTTGCTCCTTCCAGGGCGGGCATACCACCAATGTTATACCCAGCGAAGTAAAATTAATGGGTACTTTTAGGGCGATGGACGAGGAATGGCGATTTAAGGCACACGATTTGATAAGAAAACAAACCCAGGGAATAGTAGAAGCAATGGGGGCCGAAGCAGATATTCATATTGATATTGGTTACCCTACAGTAGATAACAATGCAGCATTAACCGAAACTGCCTGGCAATTGGCCAATGAGTATATGGGCAGTGAGTATGTTGCTGAAACAGAGCTAAGAATGGGGGCGGAGGATTTTGGGTATTATACCCAGCAGGTGCCGGGTTGTTTTTTCAGGCTGGGTGTACGAAATGAGGAAAAGGGCATTGTGCATAATGTACACACACCCAAGTTTAATATTGATGAACGGGCTATAGAAACCGGCATAGGCATAATGGCCTGGCTGGGTGCTAACGCAAGTATTATTTGATTTTTTGTTAGTTTTTATATACGTACCTTACTACTTTGAAACAGCCTGATGCTATAAAAGCATGTATTAAAGGATTATTCCTGCTGTGCGCATTTATGTGCACGAAGTACACCAATGCCCAAAAGGGTGAGATAGACAGCACCCTAAAAGCAATTGCAGCAAACCCCAAAGAAGATACTGCCAAAATAAAGGGGTTGCTGTATTTAAGCGACCTGTACCAATCCATTAACCTTCCGCAATCCTCCAAATATGCATTGCAGGCAAAAAGCATGTCAGAAAAACTGGGGGATAGAAATTACCTGGCTCAATCCCTGTCGCGTGTGGCCAGCGTATACAGTTGGTATGGCAAAACCAACGAAGCTTTAAACTTATATTTTAAGGAGATAGAGATTGCCAAAAGCCTCAACTCAAACTACTTACTCCAGGATGCCTACGATGGCATATCGTACGTTTATGAAACAGAGAGCGAGTGGGAGCAGGCGCTTCAATACAGCTTCAAGTCCCTCTCCATTGCCGAAAAAAGTACTTCCCCTGTTGATATTGCGTACCCCTATCACGAACTTGGCTCGGTATACCTCGGTATGGGCGATAACCAAAAAGCAGAGCTTTATCTAAAAAAGGCAAAAGCCCTTTTTGTTAAAGATGCGGATACCGAGCGTATTGCTTTGTGCCACGAGGACCTTGCTTCAGTGTACATCAACCTGCATTATTATAACCTTGCTAAAACATATTTAGATTCAGCCATAATTCTTTTTTCGGCCTGGGGTGAAGATGCACA
>CAZRDD010000158.1:0-7013 GCA_964598675.1 uncultured Parafilimonas sp. | reverse complement strand
GGAGGACAGGGTGCTGGAGGTTTTGTGGTGTTGGGGAACCTGGACAACCTGCAGGGGCAATACGATGATGCAGAAGTTTATTTTAACAATGCCCTGGACATTTATAAAGAAGGCGGTGCCCCTGAAGCGGACTATGCAAAAGCAGCCATAGGCCTTGGGCAGGTGGCAATGGGCAGAAAAGATTACAACAAGGCCTTGGGTATATTTAAAACCGCTTTTGAAAAAATAAAATCATCCAGCAACAGCCAGGAAAAAGCCGTTGACTGCCTGATGTATTTGGCCCAAACAGATTCTGCCGCCGGTAATTTTAAAGAGGCGTATGATTTTATGCAGCAATACCGGGTTTTGTATAACACCGTGTACAATGAAAAGAAAAACCGTGCTGCGCAACGCATGCTGGTAGAGTTTGATGTAGAAAGGCAAACCAGTGAAAACAAGGTGCTAAAGGCAAGGAACCAGGAGCAGCAGGATAAAATAGTAATAATACTTTCCGCAGGTTGCTTTGTGCTTTTAGGTGCTTTGTTTCTTGTTGTTTTATACAGGCAAAAAAACGCGGCCTTTAAAGCCATTGAAAAATTACAGGAAGAAACTGCCGCGAAAAATAAAGAAATGCTTTTGGCTAACAGCGTAAAAGATAAGCTAATATCCATGATAGCGCACGATGTACGTTCGCCGCTGGCATCAGTACAAAACACTTTAACCCTTACAAGGGAGCAGGTTATTACCCTGGAAGACTTTGCAACACTAAGCCAAATGCTAGAAATGGATATTCAGCACCTTACTGGCATGCTTGACAATACTTTAATGTGGGCGCGCGAACAAATGCTTGACATTAATATAAAAAAGGAAGCTTTTTATATTGATGGTGTAATTAACGATGTAATTGAGTTGTACAGCCAAACGGTTTTGAGCAAAGGCATAACCGTGCACAACCATATAGATAAAAATACAGAGGTAGTTTCGGACAGGGACATCATTAACACGGTACTGCGCAATGTATTTTCAAACGCCATTAAATTCACCCCCCAGGGTAAAAGCATATTTATTGAGCAAAGCAGCCTTAAAAGCAAGGTGCTTATTTCAATTAAAGATGAAGGGGTTGGCATAAGCGATGATGTGCTTGCAAAAATTAATAACAAGGAATTTATATCTACAAGGGGTACCGATAATGAAAAAGGTACGGGCCTGGGCCTGCTTTTCAGCAGGGACCTTTTAATAAAACTAGGCGAAGATTTTCAAATAAGCTCCGTACCGGGCAAAGGCACAGCCGTTACAATTTCAATAAGCTCAAAAAAATAGCTTTTTTTTATTGGCCGCAGCCAATGTTTAAATTAGTGTAATTTGCACCCCTGTTTAAGAAGG
The DNA here is from genome assembly GCA_964598675.1 of uncultured Parafilimonas sp. Taxonomy (GTDB): domain Bacteria; phylum Bacteroidota; class Bacteroidia; order Chitinophagales; family Chitinophagaceae; genus JABDFW01. The sequence goes on along the minus strand of CAZRDD010000158.1, from coordinate 5,651 downwards.
CACCAAATACATAAAACTTCACTTTCTGCGTAAAAGCCTGCGACCCTGCTTTGGGGGTTTGAAGTTTTGATGTTTGGCATTTTTTTTTGAATTTCAACATATTCTATGTCAAATGAGTTAAGGCGGGAGGCCGCACTGGAGTATCACTCCAAAGGCAGGCCGGGTAAAATAGAAGTAATTCCAACAAAAGAAGCTAAAACACAACGGGACCTTTCTCTTGCATACAGCCCCGGTGTGGCAGAACCCTGTAAAGAGATTTTCAAGAACAAGGATGATGTGTACAAATACACCGCCAAAGGCAACCTCGTGGGGGTGATAAGCAACGGAACTGCCGTATTGGGTTTAGGCGATATTGGCCCCGAAGCCGGCAAACCAGTAATGGAAGGCAAAGGCGTACTGTTTAAAATATTTGCCGATATTGATGTATTTGACATTGAGGTGAACGAAAAAGACCCCGAGAAGTTTGTACAGATAGTAAAGGCACTTGAACCCACCTTTGGGGGCATTAACCTGGAAGACATTAAAGCACCTGAATGCTTTTATATTGAAAAGGCATTGCGGGAGCAGTTGAACATACCCATAATGCACGATGACCAGCACGGCACTGCCATTATTAGCGGGGCGGCATTACTTAATGCGCTGGAACTGCAGAAAAAAGATATTAGCAAAGCCCGCTTTGTAATAAGCGGTGCGGGTGCTGCCGCCATGGCCTGCTCGCAAATGTATGTTGCACTTGGCGCGCAGTACAGCAATTTTACCATGTTTGATAAAGATGGTGTGCTGCACGATGGCCGGGCCGATCTTGATGATATACGCCGTAAATTCTCGGTACATACAAGCGGCATTACCCTTGCCGAGGCTTTAAAAGGTGCTGATGTGTTTGTGGGGCTTAGCGTTGGCAATATTTTAAATGCCGACATGGTTAAAAGCATGGCAAACAACCCTATTGTTTTTGCCATGGCTAACCCGGAACCCGAAATAAGTTACGAGGTAGCGGTTGAAGCCCGAAAGGATATTATTATGGCTACCGGCCGTAGTGATTATCCTAACCAGGTGAATAATGTGCTTGGGTTTCCGTACATTTTCCGGGGTGCGCTGGATGTACGTTCCAGGCAAATTAATGAGGCCATGAAGCTGGCTGCCGTTAAGGCACTTGCATTGCTTGCAAAAACGCCCGTGCCGGATATTGTAAACCTTGCTTACAACAAAAAGCAAATAAGCTTTGGCCCGGATTATATTATACCCAAACCATTAGACCCCAGGCTGTTATCAACAGTAGCGCCAGCCGTGGCAAAAGCGGCAATGGACAGCGGCGTAGCCCAACAACCCATTGAAAACTGGGATGCTTACGTGGTGGAACTTAACAACAGGCTGGGGCTTGATAACCAGCTGATACGGGTGCTGGGCAGCAAATCTAAACGCGACCCGCGCCGTATTGTATTTGCCGAAGCTGATAACCATAAAATTCTTAAAGCCGCCAGTATTGTATACGACGAAGGCATTGCCTACCCCATTTTATTGGGCGAAGAAGTAAAAATAAGGGCCATCGCCGCCGAAAACAAGCTGGATATTGACGACCTGCCAATTATTGATACCCGTGGTGAGGCTTCAGCAGAAGCCCGTGAGCGTTATGCGCAATTGTTTTTTGAAAAACGCCAGCGCAAAGGCTTTAACTACCATGAGAGTAAAAAAATAATGCGCGACCGCAATTATTTTGGTTGTATGATGGTTGAAACAGGCGATGCTGATGCCATGATAAGCGGCCTTACCCGCAACTATGCAGAAGCCATCCGCCCTGCCCTGCAGGTAATTGGCACCGAAGAAGGGGTAAAAAAAATAGCGGGAATGTACCTGCTGTTAACCAAAAAAGGGCCATTGTTTTTGGCAGATACCACGGTTAACTTTAACCCTACCGCCGAAGAGCTTGCAGATATTACCTTACTGGCCGCCAAAGAGGTGCGCAACTTTAACCTGGTGCCACGTATTGCTATGCTTAGCTACAGCAATTTTGGCAGCAATGATTCGCCAGAGGCAAGGTTGGTGGCTGAGGCTACCCGCCTGGTAAAAGAAAAAGACCGTACCCTGGTGGTAGATGGTGAAATGCAGGCATGGGTGCCTTTTAACAACGAAATATTAAAGGAGAACTTCCCCTTTAGTACAATTGTTGACCAGGATGTAAACACGCTGATATTCCCCAATCTTTCTGCTGGTAACGTTGCCTATAACCTGTTAAAAGAGGTTGGCGGCGCTGATGCTATTGGGCCAATATTACTTGGCCTTAAAAAGCCCGTGCATGTGCTGCAGTTGGGCAGCTCGGTACGCAGCATTATAAATATGGCTAATATTGCAGTGGTGGATGCTCAGCTAAAATGCGGCACCGGCAGCGATGAGTTGGTAAAGGCATCGCCCTGGTGGGAGCGGTTGAAGAGTAAAAAACACTAACCGCAGAATATAATTTAGTTAAATATGGCAACCCGATAATGGCATAGTTGGTAACACAATAATCAGTACAATCAAAATAATCAACGGTAGGTATATGGTAGCAAGATTTCTTACACATGTTGGCCGGTTTCTGCTTTTACTTAAAAGCATGTTTACGCGGCCGGAGAATTATAAAATGTACTGGAAGGAGTTTATGCACCAGTGTGCGGAAATTGGTATTGGCTCATTGCCGATAGTGGTGATTATTTCTGTTTTTCTTGGTGCGGTAACCACCGTGCAAACAGCTTACCAGTTGGTTAGCCCCATCATCCCAAAATCGTCAATCGCCCAAATTGTGCGCGATAGTGTGATATTGGAACTCTCCCCCACCGTATTAAGCATTGTACTGGCGGGTGTGGTGGGCAGTAAAATAGCCAGCGAGCTGGGCAACATGCGCACAACTGAACAAATTGATGCGCTGGAGATAATGGGCATCAACACCCGCAGCTACCTTGTAATGACCAAGATTACCGCTGCACTTGTGGTGGTTCCCTTCCTTATTGTAATATCCGCAGTGCTGGCCATGTGGGGCGGCAGGTTTGCAGGCAGCATGTCGGGCGTAATCTCCCCCGATGTATTTGATAAAGGCCTTCACCAGGTATTTAAACCATACAACGTATTTTTTGCCCTTAGCAAAGCGTATACATTTGCTTTCATCGTAAGCAGCATACCAGCCTATTATGGTTACTATGTACAGGGCGGGGCGCTTGAAATTGGCCGGGCCAGTACAACTTCGGTAGTGGTAAGCTGTATCCTTATTCTTTTTGCTGATTACGTATTGGCGGCATTACTGTTGTAGTAGCGATAACATTTTCCTTTCTCTTTATCATAGCAAGCGCTGTTTGTAGCTGCAATGTTATGGCCGTTGAAAAAATGCATAAGCTATAACAATGGCAGCAATAACGCCGATAATATCGGCGGCAATGCACGTCCAAACTGCATAACGTACTTTTTTTATGCCCACACTGCCGAAGTATAAGGCAAAAATATAAAAGGTGGTATCGGCAGACCCCATAAGCGTGCAGGCGAGCTTGCCCACAAAACTATCAGCATTATACACTTTCATGGCATCGAGCATTAACGCCCGCGAGCCTGCACCACTAAAAGGCCTCATAATAGCAGTAGGTAGGGCCGGTACAAAATCGGTATTCAACCCTATGCTTTTAACAAAATAGCCAATACCATCAACAATATACCCTAAAGCCCCACTATCCCTAAAAACACGTATCGCCACCAGCATACCCACCAGGTACGGGATGATTTTAAGTATCACATCAAAGCCATTTTTAGCCCCATCAATAAAAGCATCAAATACCGCCACTTTTTTCCATACTCCACCAGCAATAATGGCCAAAATAATTACCAGCAGGCTTAAGCTGCCAGCAATAGTGCCAAACAGGTTTTTATCGGCGGGGGCAAGGCTGTTAACATATAGCAGTAACAAGGTTAAGGCTGCTAAAATGGATAATATCCAGCCAGCCATAACAATATCCCATTTCAGCTTTTGTTTTATGCTGAGTATTATAATGGTAGCCAGCGTGGTAATTGCGGTACCTGCAACACAGGGTATAAATACACTGGTAGCATCGTGGGAGCCAGCGGTAATACGGTAAGCAAAAATTGACAGCGGTATTATTACCAGCCCGCTGGTATGCAGGCCCGCAAACATAATTTGAGCATTGGTGGCCGTTTCTTTATCAGGGTTGAGTGACTGCAGGCTTTGCATCGCTTTTAGCCCAAACGGCGTGGCTGCATTATCAAGCCCAAGCATATTGGCACTAAAATTCATGACCATCTCGCCCATCACCGGGTGGTTATCCGGCACTTCGGGAAAAAGCCGCTTCATAAACGGGTTCAAAAGCCTGGCAAGCCAGCGTATGGCACCGGCCTTTTCGGCAATATTCATCAATCCCAAAAAAAATACCATTACCCCTGTTAGCGGCAAAGCCACCTTCATTACAGAGGTTTCGGCAGAATCAAAAATACCATCCACCAATAACTTGAATATATCTGTATTGCCTGGTACAAAAATGAATTTGATAACTGCCACCAGGAACGCGATTGCAAAAAAAGCTATCCATACAATGTTTAATGCCATGTGTATATGCTTGAATAATAATTGGATGAAATTATTTTTTTAAACCCATACAACAAAAAATAAGAAAAAGAGGGCTCGAAGCTGCTAACACCTTCATTTGCCGGGTGGCATAAAAAACTTCCCAAAATTTAATGTGCATTATCACTGTTTTGCTCATTTTAATTGTCATAACTTAAGCAAAAATTGCACTATGAAAAAAACTATACTCCTTTTACCAATTTTCTTTCTCCTCACTTCTTTACAACAATCGCAGGCGCAAGCGGCTGGCGATTTTCAGTCAGTGGGCTCAGGCAAGTGGTCGGATGTTACAGTCTGGCAAACATATACCGGCTCTGTATGGGTGGCGGCCATAGCACCCCCTTCCAACGAAAGTGGCACGATTACCATAACAGCAGGCGACAGTATTGCCGTAACCGCTAACACTTACGCCGACCAGCTTGTAGTTACCCAGGGGGCTATACTGCACGTTACCGCTGGCAGGCTTGTATTAATGAATGGCCCCGGCACCGATTTAACCGTTAAAGGGCTGCTGATAAATGATGTTGTAACACAAATAAGCAGCGACACGCTTACAGGCGGCTCAACCATTGATTATCAGGGGGATTCTCTTTTCCAGGCAGGTGGTATCTCTCCGTACATAACATTTGACGGCCCCAATAAACAGGTATTGGCTGGCGGTGGCTACTTTGGCGGCATGGCGTTGAACAATGCCAATAATCTTTACATTAATGGCAGTGCCTCTTTTGGCAGCGTTGCTTTTACCACCGGCAAAATAGTTGCAAGCGGGTATTTTATTATGGGTCAGTACAATAGTGGTTTTACTGGGCAGAGTGCCACGAGCTTTATTGACGGCAAAGCCCTTTTTATAGCTTACACCAACGACCCCTTAAGCATCACCTTTCCAATGGGCAAAGGCACCGAGTACCTGCCGGTAACATTTAATGTAAAACAGGATGTAAACGCGCAAACCGAAATTGGTATAGAAATAAAAGACAGTGCCGCACCCTTGTTTACCCTGCCTTCCAGCCTTGATAAAGTTTCTTCAGTGCATTATTATAAATTGCAAAATTTT
>CAZRDD010000157.1:0-10218 GCA_964598675.1 uncultured Parafilimonas sp. | reverse complement strand
CGTGTGGCCAGGCCTGCGGCCCAGTTTTTTACATTGGGTTAAAAATAACCTGGAGCAGAAAAAGCAAATAAAAGTGGTGAGCGACCAGTTGCGCACACCCACTTATGTATACGATATTTGTAAAGGCATAGAGAGTATTATTGAAGGGCAAAAAACAGGGGCTTACCACCTGGCGGGTAAAGATGTTTTATCGCCTTACGATATGGCGGTGGCAACAGCCAGGGTGCTTGGCCTTGATGAAAGCCTTATTATAAATGTAACATCCGAAACCTTTCCCGAGCCGGTAAAACGTGCAAAACGTTCCGGTTTAAAGATTGACAAAGCTGTACAGGAGCTGGGTTACGCGCCTGTGAGTTTTGAAGAGGGGATAAGCTATACCTTTGCATAGTGCATAACCGGTTGAGGTAAATATTGTTATAATGCAAACGCCGCTGGAAAAATACTTTGCGCAAAGGGTTAAAAACCTTTTTAACAGCCTTCACGAGTTTGAGCTGAATGGCGATGATGTGTCCCTGCACGATTTTAGGGTGGAAATGAAGAAGTTGCGTTCTGTTATTAAATTCCTCCGCAACGTTTATCCCAAACAAAAAATAAAAAAGCCCGAACACCTGTTACGCTCCATTTTTGAAGAAGCCGGTGAAATAAGGGAAACGCAGATATTGCAGCAATGGCTGCAAAAAAACCAGTTTCAGGCCATTGAGAAAACGTACTTCAGCCAGGAGAAGCTGGAGGTAATGATACAGCGTTTTCGCCACCATGCCGGGGGGCATAAAAGCGATTTAAAAGAAGTGATTGATTATATAAGCGGCTTTGTACACAGTACTAACGAAATACTGGCCGAGCAGTATTTTGTGGAGTTAAATGCAAAGGCTGCCAAAATGTGCCGCCGCACCCTATCGGCCAGCGACTGGCACGACCTTAGAAAGCTTATTAAGCAGCGCATGTATGCGTACAACTGGCTGCGCCACGAAAGCGATAACGACGACCCCATTTTTCCCTATTACAACAAACTGCAGGAGCAAATTGGCCAGTGGCACGATTTGGATATGATTAAAGATGTGTTTGCCCAAAAACAAATCTACCTCTCGCAGGATATTGACGTTCAAAAAAACTTTGGCGTGGCATGGGATAAATTAACCACAGCCCTTAAGCACAAAGAAAAACAGGTGGAAGAGATGCTTGCGCGGCATGGCGCAGCGCAAAACGGGCAACAACAAAACGGGCAGGCGGTAACGCAGCCGGTGGAGTAATTGCTATTCCCCCACCTCAATCTCCATCAAACCCAGTTTAATGCCCACATAATGCGGGGGCGAGGTTTCTGTAATAAGGGGTGCAACAGCGCCAACATAGGTAAAGCCGCAACGCACATAGTAATCAATCAGTTTGGTATTATCGTTAAAGGCATCAATACGTACATATTTTTTGCCGGTAAGTATGGCATATTGTTTTGCCCATGTTATAATGTTGGGTACAAAGCCCGCCCCACGGCTTTGCGGGTTAACGGCTATGCGGTGTATGTACAGCGATGGCTCTTTGTCTTTCTCAAACCATATATCAGCATCGTTGTACGTTACTGAAAATATGCAGCCAATAACACCATCCACCACCATTTTCCAATGTGTTTTTTGGGCTATTTCGTTCAGCACTTTTTCCCGGCTAAAGGTTAGCCAATGCAGGTGAAAATGTTTTTTCTGGTATGCAATAGCAGCATCGTACAACGTAAAAATGGTTTCTATATCAGCCGGTGTGCTGTTTATAATTTGCATGCAGTTTTATTTGTGCCGCTAAGGTAGGGGCTGTAACGTATAAGGCAACAACTAATATCCCTTCGGGCTTAATAAATAACCATGCCTGCGCAAAGCCTTGTATTTAATTGCCGCCCGGCGGGCTGTAATCAATAACCACTTTGGCGTTGCGCTTTTCGTCGGACGATATAAACAACTCGTACCGCTTACCGCCGGTGGTTATCACCATCAGGGCAGTGTTGGGTGGCAATGTACCCAGGTTATCGGCCACCATAATGAACTCATGGTGCCTATCAGTGGCACTGGCCTTAATGTTTATGGTAATGGGCTTGGTGCTCAAACCTCTTTTAAAGGCAACAGGGGTATTGTTGTGGTATACGGTAATGGTGTCGCCATCAATATCGCCGTTGTCGTATAATTCAATCTTTATATCGGGGCTGTTGGTTACCAGTGTTTTAACCAGCGGGTTAGTGCGCTCCTTAATAACATCCGGCATAGGTGGCAGCTTATCGCCCGCAACAGGGGCAGGCGGTGCCGGTGGTAATGGGGATGTTACAATGGTGCTGTCTGCTGGCCTTGCGGCAGGTGCAGGCGGTGCAGCAGGGGGCTTTACTAACGTTGGTGCATGCGGCTGCGGCTTTTTAGGGGGTGTTGTTTTTGTAACCGGTGGTATGTTTTTTTTAGATGGATCAACAGTTGTTGGTTTCGCAGGCTGGTAACCTTTTGCTCTCGCACTATCCGTTAACGATTGTGGCCTGTTGCGTACACCCACATCTCCCGGCCTCTTCTTCAATAAAAAATCTTCTTTGTGAAAATCAGATTCCTGCACTCTTTCAAGATACACATTACCGCTGCCGCAGTCTCTGCCGCTTTTGCTCTCCACGCTGCTAAAGCTGCCCTGCAGCACTTCGGTATTATCTACTTTATGGTAGGCTAAGTAGCAGGTCATCAGGCAACTAAAGCTTTCCGCATCCATCTTAATCTCCACCAGTGTATCTTCCTTCAGGGTAATTTCTTTGGTTTGGTCGTTGTAAATACCCACAAAATGGGCCTTGCCGTAAAACGACTTCATGCGGTAGCTGTATGTAACGCCTTTTATGGCTTTGGCATTGCCCGGCCCGCGCTTGCCGCTAAGCTGGTTTATCTGCACCTCGTATTTATACTGCTGCTTAAGCGAGCCGTAGCCCGAATAAAAATATCCCCTCCATATTCCCGTTATATCCTGGGCCTGAAGGGTGAAGCCCAAAAAAAATAAAAAGAAAAGAGTGCCGGTTATTTTCATAATTGCAAAACTACTGTGCAATATAGCAATTGGTGGTAAAGAAGCGTTAACTTTTATACGTTAAAAATTTGCCGGTACAACAGTTTTTTGCAAACGGCTAAAACTTTGCAAAAGCTAAACATCATTTGCTAACTTTGCCATCCCTTTAAAAAAAGGCCCAGGTAAGCCAATGGCAGGTAACACTGCACCGCAAACCGGGCTTTGGGTAACAAAGCATTAAACATGATAAATATTACATTACCAGACGGGTCAATCAGGCAGTACGAAAGTGGCATTACTGCAATGGGCATAGCAAAGTCTATTAGCGAAGGGCTGGCAAGAAAAGTGCTTGCAGCAAATGTAAATGGCGAAGTATGGGATGCATCGCGCCCCATTACGGCAGATGCAACGGTAAAACTGCTCACCTGGGACGATACGGATGGTAAATCAACTTTCTGGCACTCCTCTGCGCACCTGATGGCAGAGGCCGTGGAGAGCCTTTTTCCCGGTGTTAAATTTTGGGTAGGGCCTGCATTGGATAAAGGTTTTTATTACGATATGGACCTGGGCGACAGAAAACTGAGTGAAGAAGACCTGGCCGCACTGGAAAAAAAGATGAGCGAACTGGCTAAGCAGGGCAATGTGTACATACGCAAGGAAATGCCAAAAGCAGAAGCGGTTGCCTATTTTGAAGAAAAAGGCGATGAGTACAAGCTTGACCTTCTGCAAAACCTGGAGGATGGTAAAATAACTTTTTACAGCCAGGGTGCTTTTACCGACCTGTGCCGTGGGCCGCACATACCCAATACCGGCTTAATTAAAGCCTTAAAGCTTACCAATATTGCCGGTGCTTACTGGAAAGGCGATGAAAAAAACAAACAGCTTACCCGCGTGTACGGCGTTAGCTTCCCCAACCAGAAGGAGCTTGACGAGTACATTTTAATGATGGAGGAAGCCAAAAAGCGCGACCACCGCAAGCTGGGCAAAGAGCTTGGTATTTATACCATGGATGATGAAGTGGGTCCTGGCCTGGCGCTGTGGATGCCCAATGGTACAATTATTATTGAGGAACTGGAAAGGCTGGCAAAGGAAACAGAGCAGGCAGCCGGTTACAAACGGGTGGTTACCCCGCACATTGCTAAAGAAAGCCTGTATTTAACCAGCGGCCACCTGCCTTACTACCAGGACAGTATGTACCCCGCCATGGAAATGGACGGTACCAAATACTATCTTAAGGCGATGAACTGCCCGCACCACCATAAAATTTTTGCGGCAGAACCCAAGAGTTATAAAGACATGCCATTACGCCTGGCCGAATATGGCACCTGCTACCGTTACGAGCAGAGTGGCGAACTTTTTGGCCTTATGCGCGTGCGTTGCCTGCACATGAACGATGCACATATTTATTGCACCAAAGAGCAGTTTGCCGAAGAGTTTAAGGCCGTTAACCAGATGTACCTAAAGTATTTTAAAATATTTGGGGTAGATAAGTTTGTAATGCGCCTTAGCCTGCACGACCCCGCCAAACTGGGGCAGAAATACATAGACGAGCCTGAACTGTGGAAAGAAACCGAGCAAATGGTGCGCAGTGTACTTATTGAAACCGGCACCCCGTTTGTAGAAGTGCAGGACGAAGCCGCTTTTTATGGCCCTAAAATAGATGTGCAGATATGGAGCGCCATTGGCCGCGAGTTTACCTTAGCTACCAACCAGGTGGATTTTGCCCAGGGCCGCCGTTTTAAACTGGAGTTTACCAACAAGGACAATGCGCCCGAAACACCGCTTATTATACACCGTGCACCATTGGGCACGCACGAGCGTTTTATAGGCTTTTTGCTGGAGCATTATGCAGGCAAATTCCCGGTATGGCTGGCACCGCTGCAGGTTAAAGTATTGCCGATAAGCGATAAGTTTATACCCTACAGCAACGAGGTTAAAACCAAATTGCTTAAAGCTGGCATAAGGGTGGAAGTGGATGAACGCGGCGAAAAAATTGGCAAAAAAATACGCGAGGCCGAGTTAAGCCGTGTGCCTTATATGCTGGTGGTGGGCGAGAAAGAAATGAACGAAGGCAGGCTTAGTGTACGCAGGCAGGGCAAGGGCGATACAGGCTCGCAAACCGTGGAAGAATTTATTACGGCCATTACCGAGGAATATTCTGAAAGAAAAGTATAGAAATACTATTTTTACAACGTGGTTGAAGAAAAAGGGATTGTTTGCCGGTAAAGCAACCATTTCTTTAAAGACAAATTGTCTTGTTTTTCACCCAAAAGTTCTGGAAAAGGCCATTCAAACGTTTATTTTAGCTATAAAACACAGTGTCAGCATTTATTGGCCTTATTATTGTAACTTTAAAACACTAAAATTTAACCAAACAAAAGTTAATGGCATTACCGTACAGAGGAGGGGGAAGGTTTAATCCCCGTTTTAACAGGCAACCCGAGCCGGAACATCGTATCAACGACAGAATAAGGGTACCCCAGGTGCGCCTGGTGGGTGATAATGTAACTGTGGGCGTTTACCCTGTTGAAGAAGCAAGAAGGATTGCCCAGCAGCAGGAACTTGACCTTGTAGAAATTTCGCCAAATGCAGACCCACCGGTTTGTAAGGTGATTGATTATAAAAAATTCCTTTACGAGAAAAAGCGTAAAGAAAAAGAAATGAAGGCCAATGCCAAGCAGAGCGAGGTGAAGGAAATTCGCTTTACGCCTGGTACTGACGACCATGACTTTGACTTTAAAGCCAAACACGCCGAAGGGTTTTTAAAAGATGGCAATAAGGTAAAAGCTTACGTGCAGTTTAAAGGCCGCGCCATTATGTTTAAGGAAAGGGGCGAACTTGTATTGCTTAAGTTTGCTGAACGCCTGGCAGAAGTTGGCCAGCCGGAAAGCTTGCCTAAGCTGGAGGGTAAAAGAATGTTTTTGATGCTTACCCCCAAAACAAGCAGCAAGAAAAAGAAAGAAGCCACCGCTTAATAATTTACTTGTTTTTAATTTACGTTATGCAGTACATGCCTGTTTGGTAAAACATGCGGTGTGGCTGCATTTTGTAATATATACCCAACGTTAATAAGTATTTACACCGGTAACATAAAAGGTTTACCGGAAACCAATATTGTACATGAAGCAAAAGCCTGTACCGCCAGCCATGCTTCCATTTTTGGATGGCAGGGTTATTTTGATAGATAAGCCACTTGAATGGACATCTTTTGATGCCGTTAAAAAAATACGTTACCTCACAAAAGTATCCAAAGTAGGCCATGCCGGTACGCTGGACCCCCTTGCCACAGGGCTGCTGATTGTATGCACCGGCAACTTTACCAAAAGTATAAATGAGTATATGGGCATGGAAAAAGAATATCCCGGTTCTTTTACCATTGGCAGCACCACGCCCACTTACGACCGGGAAAGCACCCCCGAAAACTTTACTGATATAAGCGCCATAACTACTGAACAACTGCATGCCGCCACACAGCAGTTTACCGGCTTAATTATGCAGGTGCCGCCCATTTTTTCGGCCATTAAGCAGGAGGGGAAGCCCGTTTATCTTGCCGCCCGCAAAGGCGAAGATGTGGTGCTGGAGCCCCGCCCTATTACCATAAAGGTATTTGAAATAACGGGTGTTGAGCTGCCCTTTGTGTACTTTAAGGTAGTATGCTCCACCGGTACCTACATACGCAGCCTGGCAAATGATTATGGCAAAGCCCTGGGCGTAGGCGCACACCTAAGCAGCCTGCGCCGTACACGCATAGGCACATTTATGGTAGATGATGCCCAAAGCATTGCCGCTTTTGAGCAGGAGGTAAAGGCTATGTACGCAAAATAATTACAGGAGGCTTTTTTCGCGCAAAGCCGCCAAGGGGCATAAGAAGAAAAGTAAGTTGCACCCATTGCTGTTTGCCATAGTGTACTTAGCGGCTTAACACCTTTGCGACAAGCTATTACTAATAAAGTAAGGCGCACCCGCCTCCGGCGGAAACTGCGGTTTGTCTCAACTGTAAATTACCTTTTAAATTGTCAAAGCATAATTAGTCAACCGCTTAAAAAGTGGGTGGCAGTGTATTGCTATTTGCTGGCCGCAGGCTCCTGCCAGTTGCTTTTGGGGTTATAGTAATGCCACAGCAGTGCCGATAGTTTACGGGTAAGTACCCATGCCTCGTTGTTATACTCCCAACTGGTATCCTTATTGTTTTTGGTAAATATGCTAAAAATATAAGGGTTATTGCTGCTGTTTACATACGCCACCTCATTGCGGCTGGCATCAACCGCCCCATTTTTATCTGCCACAAAAACACCGGGGGGTATCTGGCTAAGGGCTTCTTCATCCCAGTACTGGCGGCCCAGCAGGCGTAACATTTTTTCGCTGGTGGCTTTGCCCAGCAGGTTGCCATTTACCAGGCGTTCCATATAGTCCACAATTTCTTTTGGGCTGGTTTGGCCCCAGCCATAAAGGTTGCGGTTGGCCTCCCTGCCCGGTGTACGGCTGTTAACGCGCGTAACTTTAAAGCCCAGGCTGTCCATCACCTGGTTAATGCGGGTACCGCCGCCACTAAGGCCCTGCAGCCAAAGGCTTGCACAGTTATCGCTAATGGTAAGCATCAGCATAATAACCTTGCTAAGCTCCACGGTGCTGCCCGGTTTGGCCAGCGACAGCAGGTCGTCGCCTTCGGCGTAATACAACGAATCGGTATAGGTAAGCCGCTGGTGGTAATCCATCTGCCCGGCTTGTATTTTATCCATTATACCGGCCAGTATGCTAAGTTTTACAATACTCGCCGTGGGATAAACCGTATCGGCATTAATGACCACGGTTTTGTTGTGTTTAAGGTCTTTAATGTACACACCCACCTCGCCGTTAAACCCTTTTAAAAGGGCTTCCACCTGCTGTTGCAGGGTACGGTCGGTTTTTTGGGCAAAAGCAAACGGGCTGGCCAACAGGCAGCAAAGCAGCAATAACATCCTCATAAACAAAAATTAAAGTGTTGAAGATAGCAGAAAATTAAATATTTGGTTAAACGTTTAAAACTATTACGGCCATTTGTTTTTATGCCTGTAAAAAGGTAGATTTGTTTTGCCCTGTTGCCTGCTTTGTTATTATAAACCGGCACAAACTTAACCTTTAAAAAGACTTACATAAATGCGCAACCTGCTGTTATTAACTTCATTTATCATTTTTTCCAGGGTAAGTGTATCTGCCCAGGCCCCCTTGCCCCAGGTGGTAAAATCAAATATAGATGGATATTCGGCGGCGTACCCCCAGGAGAAAATATACATCCACTACGATAAGGCAGCTTATGCCTCCGGAGAAACAGTATGGTTTAAAGCGTATATTATGAAAGGGGCCGACATAACAGACCTTAGCAAAAACGTTTATGTTGATTTTACTGATGCTGATGGCAACCTGTTGCAGCACAGCGTTTACCCCGTAGTGCAGGCTTCTGCCGCAGGCAGTTTTACCATCGGCGATAAGTTGAAGGATAAAAGCCTGCATGTACATGCCTACACTAAATGGATGCTGAATTTTGACAGTGCCTTTCTGTACGATAAAGACATACGCATACTGGCAAAAGAAGGCAGCAGAACAGATGCGAAGCCCTCCACAAAAGTGGTGGTGCAATTTTTCCCCGAAGGGGGCGATTGTGTTGCAGGCCTTAAAACAAAAGTAGCCTTTAAAGCCACCAACCAAAATGGGTTGCCGGTAGCCATAACAGGCACTGTTACTGATGGTAAGGGCAATTTTGTAGACAGCATTATAACCATGCACGATGGCATGGGCTTTTTTTACCTTGAAGCCCAGGAAGGGGATACCTACACAGCAAAGTACACTGATAAAGCGCTTGCGGATTACGAAACAGCGTTGCCGGCGGTAAAAGCAACAGGTGCATCCCTTGAAATCAGGCCGGGCAAATTGCGTACGGGCTTTATAGTAAGGCGTACCGACAATGCACCGGATAATATGAAACAGATGCATATAGTAGCCACCATGCAGCAGCAGGTGGTGTATACTGCGGGTGTAAACCTGGATGCAACACCGTTTACCAGCGGCACCATACCCATGGCAAGTCTGCCTACTGGTATATTGCAGGTAACCTTGTTTGATGCCGCCTGGGTACCCCTTGCAGAGCGCATTTGCTTTGTTAACAAAAACGATTACCGTTTTGACCCCAAGGTTGATTTTGAGGTGCAGTCTGCCAAAAAACGTGGTAAGAATATATTGGTGATTGATGTGGCAGATTCAGCAGAAGCAAACATGTCGGTATCCGTTACGGATGCCGGTTTGGGTGTAGACAGCTCCGACGATATTATCTCTCACCTGCTTGTTACCGGCGATTTAAAAGGCAGGGTGTACAACCCATCCTATTACTTCTCCGCCAACAGCGACCATGTTGCCACAGATATTGACCTGGTAATGCTTACCAACGGCTGGCGCAGGTTTAACTGGGCGCAGGCCATTGCAGGCAACAGGCCACAAATGAAGTATGCACCCGATACCGCCTGGCTAACTGTTAGGGGGGCAATAGAAGGGGCCAGGCCCGAGCAGATACGGGAGGCAGGCACTTTTACAGCGGTGGTAAGTACCCAGGGGCGTGATTCTACGCGCAGTTTTATAACGATGCCCCTAAAAGAGGATGGCTCATTTAACGTACCTGGTTTTATTTTCTTCGACAGTCTTAAAGTGTATTATCAAATAAAATCAAAAGCAGGCCTAAAGCTTTCTTATCTGCCAACAGTAAACTTTAACATAACAGGGTTGCCTCGTTTCAGCCATTTAAACCTTGATAAAAACAAGCTGAGTTACGCTTTCTTTGATACATCGGGCAATTACCGCAGCAGTATGATAGCATTGCAGGAGGCAAAACTGCAGGAGTTACTTAAAACCACCACCCTGCAGGGCGTAACCCTTAAAACAAAAGCCAAAAGCAGGCTGCGGCAGCTTGATGAAATGTATACAGGCGGCCGTTTCAGGGGTGGCGATGTGGCTGCCCAATTTGATATGCTGAACGATAAGTTTGCTGGCAGCTATACTGATGTATTAACTTATTTAACCGGTAAAGTACCCGGTTTGCTTATTTCTGGCCAGGGTACGCCAGATGCAGAGGTAGGTTGGGAGGGCAGGCCCGTGCGCTTTTTTATTGATGAAATAGGCTACGACCTGGATATGGTAAATAATTTAAACATGAATGATATTGCTTACATAAAAGTATTGCGTAGT
>CAZRDD010000156.1:0-10242 GCA_964598675.1 uncultured Parafilimonas sp. | reverse complement strand
ACGATAAGGGTATTGTAACCATTGTAAAGGCCGATACATTATCTACCGGTAATTATATTACCAGTGAGGGTAAAGAGGGTAACGCCGCCTGGAGCACAAGGGCTGCGTGGTGTATGTTATATGGTAAGATGAGCGGCGATACGGTGAGTGTTGCCATAATTGACCACCCTGCCAATGTTAACTATCCAACCTACTGGCATGCACGTGGTTACGGGCTTTTTGCTGCAAACCCGCTTGGGCAAAAAATATTCAGCAATGGCGCGCAGGAGCTAAATTATAAGTTGCCCAAAGGCAAACAGTTAACATTAAGGTACCGGATTGTTATAAACGACAACAATACCCGGCTTGGGGCAGCAGAACTGAACAAATTGGCTGATGAATTTGCCAAACAGCATTAAATGTGCATGAATTAACGGTAACATTTACTTCCGTCAGGCTTTTAAATGACGTATCGTCATATATTTATAACAGGTATTAGTTTTGATGGCTATTTATTACGAAAAACAACTATAATGAAAACAACCACATTAGTACTTGTATCAATACTCGGTTTTATTGTTTTATTGGGCGGCTGCGTTGGCTGCGGGGCCATAGGCCTGCAAAAAAACGCTGTAACACTTGATGAAAATGTTAAAGGTAAATGGGGTGCTGTACAAAGCGACTATCAACGCCGCAGCGACCTTATACCCAACCTTGTAGCTACCGTGAAGGGAGAGGCTAATTTTGAGCAGAGCACTCTTGAAAACGTTACCAATGCAAGGGCCAGTGCTACGCAAATAAAGGTGGATGTAAACGACCTTTCTCCGGAAAAATTACAACAGTTTCAGGCAGCGCAGGGCCAGTTATCTCAGGCATTGGGCCGTTTATTGGTAGCCTCAGAGAATTACCCCACTTTAAGGGCTAATGATGCCTTCAGGGGTTTACAGGCGCAATTGGAGGGTACCGAAAACCGTATTAAGGTTTCGCGTAACGATTTTAACGATGCTGTACAGCAGTACAATACCAAAATACGTACGTTCCCCAACAATATTTATGCTGGCTGGTTTGGCTTTAAAGAGCATGGGTATTTTCAGGCAGAAGCCGGTGCTGAAAAAGCCCCGCAGGTAAAATTCTAATCAGCAATTATGTCTATTTTCAAAAAAAGGCAACCTGAGTTTTTTACAGCAGCAGAACAACAGGCTATTGTTAAAGCCGTGGCAGAGGCTGAAAAGCGCACCAGCGGTGAGATAAGGGTGTATGTGGAAAGCCGTTGCAGCTTTGTAAATGCACTTGACCGGGCGGCAGAGGTTTTTCATAAACTAAAAATGGAAGCTACTCGGCAGCGCAATGCTGTGCTGGTGTATATAGCCACGCAGGACAGGCAATTGGCTGTTTATGCCGATGAAGGTATTTATCAAAAAGAGGGGCAGGCATTTTGGGACGAGTCTGTAAAGAAAATCCTTGCTCATTTTACCGGTAAAAACTATGCGGCAGGCATAGCAGGCGTTGTACACGAAATAGGGGAAAGCTTGTCGAAGCATTTTCCTTACGATGCTGCGACCGACAAAAATGAACTGCCGGATGACATCGTATTTGGAAAATAATAACGCAGGGCGCCGGCTTTAAACGATACTTTTTGCGGAATGGCCAAGGCTAATAAACACATTATGAAACGTTTTCTCATCCTTATATCAATATTGCTCGCCAGCCAGGCATTGGTTTTTGGCCAGGATTTGCTGCCAAAGCCCAACCCGCCCAAACTGGTGAACGATGAGGCGCATGTACTTTCGGATTACGACCGTAACATGCTGGAACAGCGGTTGGTGGCGTTAGACGACAGTACCTCCAACCAGATAGCAATTGTTACCATACCTACGCTGAACGACTACCCTATTGAAGATTATGCCAATAAACTTTTTAGGGCATGGGGTATCGGTAATAAAAAGACAAATAATGGTGTGTTGATTTTGGTAGCTGTGAATGACCATAAAGTAAGGATTGAAGTAGGATATGGGTTAGAAGGGGCTATACCAGATATTACTGCCAGCGACATTATAGCCAATGATATAAGGCCTGCCTTTAAGCAAGGTAATTATTACACAGGGTTAAGCAACGCAGTGGAATCGCTGGCCAAAGCGGCAGCGGGAGAGTACCATCAAAAAAGAGAAAAAACGGATGATGGTGGCGGCGGTGGCTGGGTAGGCTTCTTTATTATAGTGGTTGTAGTTGTTGTGATTATAATAAGCAGCAGGGGTGGCAGAGGCGGTGGTGGTATGATGAGCAGGCGTGGTTCAAGCTGGTTTATATGGCCCCTGTTGTTCAGCGATTTTGGTGGCAGCGGGCGCAGCAGCGGTGGTAGCTGGGGTGGCGGCGGAGGTGGCGGAGGCGGGTTTGGTGGCTTCGGCGGCGGCAGCAGCGGTGGCGGCGGCGCCAGCGGTGGATGGTAAATACTACCAGCACTTAACTTAATTATACCTTTTAAAGATTAAAAAATTACATAGGCAACAGCATTTTAGCTGGTGTTGGTGTTATGTATCCCTATGCCTTGGCCAACCTTATATAACTATTCATTTCACTTAAACAACGTAATGGCATCATTATTAATAGTGTAGCCGTGTGTATTTTCTTTCTCCACAAACTGTGTATAACATCCAATGCCAATTAACATATATGGTTGTTTTTTATTGGTAAATTGTGTTGACATCGTTGCGGAAAAGAAACTTTTTTATTTACTATTAAACTGAAATCAATTGACAGAAACAATCATTAACCTCGAGACTGTTAATCCTATTGAATTTTTCGGTGTAAACAACAAGAAGCTTGACCTGTTGAAGAAGAAGTTTCCCCTGCTGAAAATACTTTCCCGGGGAACGCAAATTAAGCTGAGCGGTGCACCCGAGCACATTGAGACGGCAAAGGAAAAGATTGACCTTATTTTACAGTATCTTGAACGGAATGGAGATTTAAGCGAGAATTATTTTGAACAGATATTGGGTGGAGACGATGCGGAAACCATAGATAATTTTGTTGAACGCAACCCTAACGATATACTTGTATTTGGTCCCAATGGCAAAACAGTACGCGCCCGCACCGCCAATCAAAAACGCATGGTACAGGCTGCCGAGCGCAACGACGTGGTGTTTGCTGTGGGCCCTGCCGGTACTGGTAAAACTTACACAGCGGTGGCACTGGCCGTAAGGGCATTAAAAAACAAGAAGGTTAAAAAAATTATTCTAACAAGGCCTGCTGTGGAAGCTGGCGAAAGCCTTGGTTTTTTGCCAGGCGTCCTCAAAGAAAACATCGACCCTTACCTGAGGCCTTTATACGATGCGCTGGATGATATGATACCGGCCGATAAGCTTGGTTATTATATGAGCACACGTACCATTGAAATTGCCCCGCTGGCTTATATGCGTGGCCGTACGCTGGATAACGCTTTTATTATACTTGATGAAGCGCAAAACAGTAACGACCTGCAGATTAAAATGTTTCTTACCCGTATTGGTGCAAATGCAAAAGCTATTATTACGGGCGACCCCACCCAGGTGGATTTGCCTAAAAACCAGCGCAGCGGTTTGGAGAAAGCTACACGCATATTGCAGAATATTGATGGTATTGCACACATACAGTTGGATGAAGAGGATGTTGTGCGCCACCGCCTGGTTAAAGCCATTATACGTGCGTACGAGCAGGCCCATGAAAAAGAAAAGGAAGCCTATTTTGGTAACCACGGTTAATATTAAACGCCAAATTTGTTGATAATAAAAGGTCCCGCCGCAAGGTGGGATTTTTTTTTGCCTGTATGGCTGTAATGCCAGGTATTTATGCCAAAACGGCTTAAAACAACTTTAAATAATAGGCCTTTGCAATTAGTAAATAGCCGGTAGATTTGCAGAAATTTGTTTAATGAAAAAAGGGTTTGTTTTGTGCTGTTGGGTTTGCGTAGCTTTTTGGGCTTGCAGCGGGTTGTCATCTTCCTCCCCCCAAACAGTACTCCGCAATTTTCTTACTGCCATAGAGCATAGCGATATTGCATAAGCAAAAAAATATGCGTCGTCAGACAGCCAGGGCTTTCTTAATATGATAAGCAAAAGCAACAATGGTGGTGCTGATGTTTATAAAGACCAGGACCTTACGGTTACAGATAATGTTACGATTAATGGTGATAATGCAGATGTGGAAGTGAAAACAAAAGGTGGAGCAGGGGTTAATTTTCACCTGGTGAAAGAGAATGGCGTTTGGAAGGTGCAGTTTACTTTAGGTGCTCTTTTTAACATGGCAAAAGATGTAATAAAGAAAGCAGGCACAGATGTGCAGAAGGATATAGATGATGCATTAGACTCCATAAAAACCAGTGTAGACTCTTTGCATTAAGTTACAGGGTTAAAACATTACCCTTTGATTGTATAAAATGATGCTTAAATATTTACAACCTCGCATGAAACCTTTAATCGCTTTTATATGCCTTATTGTAACAGTGCAATACGCCTGTACCGGTGGTAGCCGCTACCCCGAAGCCAGCAATGCCTTTGATGCAGGGCGCGAGTTTATTGATGGTTGTTTAAAAGGCGATTTTACCAAAGCGGCCTTTTATATGGTGCCTGATGAGCAGAATAATAAAGACCTGCTGGAGATTAAAAGGGTATATAACTCAAAAAGCACCGATCAGAAGCGGGAGTATTACACCGCCTCCATTATTATTGAAGAAGAAGAAACTGTAAGCGATTCAATACATATTGTACATTACAAAAACTCCTACGATAAAGTGGCCCGCAAGGTTAAAATTGTGTTACTTAACAATACCTGGCAGGTTGATTTTAAATACACTTTTGACGGAAACCTGTAGCTTTGTGTTTTATTAAAGGGGAAATGGTGTCTTCCTCAACCAACCGCCAATACATTGGCTGATGGCGCCTGCAAAAATGTAGTATTATTTAATTTATATATTTTGCAGGTATGAACAGGATAGGGCGCTACTCCGAGCATTTCTCCATAGCCGTTAATTTACTTCGTTGGGTTATCATTATAACACCTGTGGCTGTTGTAACAGGTTCCTCCGTTGCACTTTTTCTTTGGTTGTTAGATGCTGCTACACATTTTAGGTGGGCTAACCCCTGGCTTTTGTTTTTATTACCGGTGGCAGGGGTGGCTATTTATTTTATATACAAATATTTTGGTGCCAGAAGCGACAGGGGCAATAATCTTATTATGGATGAGATACACACGCCCGGTGGTGGCGTACCCCCTGGCATGGCCCCGCTGGTATTGTTTGCTACGTTAACTACCCATTTGTTTGGTGGCTCCGCTGGGCGGGAGGGTACTGCAGTACAAATGGGTGGCAGTATTGCCGCCGTGTTTGGCAGGTTGTTTGACCTTAATCCTGCTGATATGCGCATTGTGTTAATGGCTGGCATTGCTGCCGGTTTTGGTGCTGTGTTTGGTACCCCTTTAACGGGTGCAGTATTTGCCATGGAAGTGTTGGCCATCGGCCGCCTGCAATACGATGCGCTGTTGCCCTGCCTTGCTGCCGGTATCATAGGTGATGTAGCCTGTTCGGCCTGGGGTATTCATCATACAGAATACCATATTGGGTACATTCTTCCCGCAATATCTTCTATCAGCGGTTTTCTTCATACCAATGTTTTATTGTTTGCTAAGGTTATTGTTGCCGGGGTGGCTTTTGGCCTGGCTGGGTTTTTATTTTCCGAAATGGTTGCACGGTTTAAATATCAGTTTCAAAATAATATAAAACCGGCTTGGTTAATACCGGTTGCAGGTGCTGCGATGGTGATAGGTTTAACATACGCCCTAGGCACTACAGATTACCTTGGTTTAGGGGTTACATCAAACCACCCCAATGCTGTTACACTGGTATCTGCATTTATACCAGGCGGGGCAGGCAGCTTTAGCTGGTTTTGGAAAATGCTTTTTACTGCTGTAACACTAAGCTGTGGTTTTAAGGGCGGAGAGGTTACCCCGTTGTTTTTTATTGGTGCAGCACTGGGCAATGCACTGGCGGTTTTGCTTGGTGCACCTGTTGATTTATTTGCAGGCCTTGGTTTTATAGCGGTATTTGCCGGGGCTACCAATACGCCGCTGGCCTGTACTATAATGGGGGTGGAGCTGTTTGGCGGCGAGCACATATTGTTATTTGCTGTTGCCTGTTTTACCGCCTATTTTTTTAGTGGCCATTCTGGTATTTATTCGGCGCAGCGCATAGCTGTACCTAAAGTAGCCGACGCTCATTTTTCTGGTGAAACGAGCCTGGGCCAGTCTTTTAAAAGGCGCAAATTGTTTACAGAAAATATCTTGGCTTTGTACAGGAGGGCGGTAAAGCGAAAGCGGAGTGAGTAGCTGTATGCTTTGTTTTAAAGCACAATAGCAGGCAGGGTAAAATAATTGCAGGTGCCTAAATAAGGGCGATGCCCTTCTTACTTACTTAAATAATCTTTAGTGTAATGGTATAGGCAGTATCTTTACCGCAGAAAAATTCAATTTTAATCTATGGCAAAAGTGATCATTCCAAACGTTCTTCACCCATGGCATGGTGTAAGTTACGGCGATAAGGCACCACGTATTGTAAATGCGATTATTGAAATACCACAAGGCTCAAGGGCAAAATATGAGATAGATAAACCTACCGGCTTGCTTACGCTCGACAGGGTTATCTATTCTTCTTTTTACTATCCTACAAACTACGGCTTTATCCCTCAAACGTATGGTGATGATAAAGACCCGCTGGATATACTGGTTATATCAAGCTTAAGCATTCAGCCACTTTGCCTTGCTGAAGCCAAGGTTATCGCTGTAACGCAGATGGTTGCTGGTGGTGATGCGGATGATAAAATTATTGCTGTAGCCAACCACGACCCTTCCATTAACTATATAAACAACATAGAGGAGTTGCCTAAGCACTTTTTTAGCGAAATGAGGCACTTTTTTGAAGAATATAAAACGCTTGAAAACAAAAGCGTTAAAGTAGAAGATTTTGGCGACAAAACACAAGCCATCCGTATTATTGAGGATGCCATAAAGTTGTACCAGGAAACTTTTGTAAAATAAATGCAATGAACACGCAAACCATTTTGCTGTTGCTTATGGTGGGCCTGTTGTCAGGTATATTAAGTGGCCTTATTGGCGTGGGCGGCGGCATTATTATTGTACCCGCACTTATACTTTTACTTGGGTATAGTCAGCAGCAGGCGCAGGGTACCTCCCTTGGGTTGTTGTTACTGCCGGTGGGGTTGCTGGCTGTTTACAACTATTACAAGAAAGGGTTTATTGATGTTAAAGTGGTACTTATAATGTCGGTAGCTTTTGTAGTAGGGGGATGGCTTGGCAGTAAAATAGCACTTAATATTTCGCAAGCCGCCCTTAAACGCGTTTTTGCTGTTATATTGGTTGTTATAGCAACAAAAATGCTTTTTTTTGATAAATAATAGTTTCATTATATCATCACCTGCCTTATTTTTGCGCAAAATATTGTTACATGGAAGCTAAAGTATCTACCGGAAAATATTGGGTTCTCTTTTTTCTGTCACTTGCAGCAATCATCTTTTTTTTAGTGTACGAGCCGTGGCGCCAGTTTTTTTGGCTGATACTGCCTTTTGTAACAACTTTTTTTGCTAAGGCTATGGATATTATGTAGTTGTAATTACTATTATAAGCACGCAAACCTTATTTAATATAAAGCGGGTACTGAAACATCGTTTCAATACCCGCTTTTGTTTTTATGTTTGCCCTGCGCAATGTTATAATATCCGCCGCCAACTTTTCGCCATTAACTTTGTTTTATTTATTAAATTGACACATGCCCAATAAAATAGCCGTAGCCATAACGGGTGCCAGTGGAAGCATTTACGCAAAATTGCTGCTTGAAAAATTGTTGCAGGTTAAAGAGCAATGGCAGGCGCTGGATGTTGTAATGAGCAACAATGCCAAACAGGTATGGGAAACCGAGTTGGGCGATGATGGGTATAATAATTACCCAGTGCGGTATTTTGATAAGTTTGACTTTATGGCCCCCTTTGCCTCAGGGTCTGCACAATATAACATCATCATTATTATACCATGCAGTATGGGTACCCTTGGGCGTATTGCAGGCGGTATTAGTGATGACCTTATTACGCGTGCGGCTGATGTAGCCTTAAAAGAGCGCCGTAAACTGATACTTGTGGTTAGAGATACCCCTTATAACCTTGTACACATACGCAATATGGAAACCGTTACGCTTGCAGGGGGTATTATTTGCCCTGCCACACCATCTTTTTACAGCAAGCCCACCACTGTTGAGGAGGTTGCAGCAACTGTTGTAGACCGTGTGTTAGACCTTGCAGGTATACAATTTAATACTTACCGCTGGAACGAGAAATAAAAAAAATAAGCCATTCTTAGACAAGAGTGGCTTTTTTACTCAAACGTTTACCTCCAACAGTTTTTAAAAATAGTTTATATGTATTTGCGTGTGTTTATGTTATTGTTCAGCAAATATATAATGTCTATCGAAATAGTAGGATATTAATTCAAAAAAATATGAAAATATTTTTTCACACTTTTTTCGACAGTTCTTCGCTACGTCTTAATATCTCGGTAAGGGTAGCTTTTTTTAGCATGTTTACCGATTCTGCCCTCACTTCGGCAAAAACACTTCTTATACCACAGGTGGCCTCATCCTGGCATTCCTCGCATCTTGCATAATAAAGATGTGCAACACAGGGCAAAAGGGCAATTGCCCCATCAAAAAGACGCATCACTTCGGCTATATTAATCTCATCTGGCGATTTTTGTAAAAAATATCCCCCGGCTTTACCTTTTTTGCTGTTTAAAATGCCGGCATTTTTAAGGTCGAGTAGTATGGCCTCTAAAAACTTTCGGGGTATGCTTTCGCTTTGAGAAATTTTGATAATCTGTACAGGCTCTGCACCGCGTAATTTGTTTTCGCGGGCAAGAAATACAAGCGCATTGATGGCGTATTTTGTTTTTTTTGAAAGCATGCAAAACCTGGAATGTAAACGTTAAAGGTATGTTGCAGGTACTGATTACTGCAAGTTAAACCGCTGCCCGCCATTATGTTTTATAATGCGGGCAGCAGTACATGTACAAATATAATTAATGGGTTTGAGAACTTGAACACTTTTACTTACTGTACACCAAATATCCCCAGGGTGCCAATTGAAATTGCTTGCTGTTTGTTAACGATTCGTTTGCGCCCGAAAATACATTCTTAAATTGTGCCTCTGCAATGCCATTTACTGTAAAAGTTACCGGTTTGTTGCTTAGGTTTAAAAGGGTAACAACGCTGTTGCTGGCAGAGTCGCGCTCAAAAGCATAAACAGCCTCATCGTGGTTTGTTGCCAGTTTCTTTAAAGGGGCATTGGCTGCAAGGGCAGGATTGGTTTTTCGCAAATTAAGCAGCGTGGTGTAAAATGGGGCGCGCGCATATTTGCCAAAGGTGATAGTATCCTTATAAAAGAAGCTTATGCTATCTAAAAAAGGTTCTTCCTGGCCACTGTAAATGCAGGGTACACTGCGGCCGATGGTTTGTGTAAGCACAGCAAATGGCGCGTGGCTATCGCCAGGCATGGTACCATAATCGGCTTTGTTCCAGCTATTTTCATCATGGTTGCTGGTAAAATACAGTTTGAGGGCATTTGCGGGAAAATCTCTATTGAGGGTTGCAATGGCACTATCAATAGCTGTTGCAGGCGCTTTGCCAGCGGCTATCGCTTTCATGGCATTAAACTCGCTCCATGTATAAGTAGCATCAAAACCCACGTCATGCAGCCAGGCACTGTCTGCTTCAGCCAGCATAAAAAGATTCTTTTCCTTTTTCAATTCACCAATACATTTTTTCCAGAAAGCGCGGCTTGGGCCAACGGCATAATCGCAACGAAAGCCATCTATATTGCTTTGGTCTACCCAAAACTTCATACAGTTTATCATACTGTCACCCAAAACAGGGTTGTTATAATCCAGTTTTCGCGTGTCGGACCAGTCGAACTGTGAAACTGGTTTGCCGGTTTTGTCTTTAACATAAAAGTCGGGGTGGGCCTGCAGCCAGTAATTGTCTGCCCCGGTATGGTTAGGTACCCAGTCAATAATTACCTTAAAACCCAAATCGTGGCATTTTTTAACCAGCGCTTTCCAGTCGTCCATTGTGCCAAATTCTGGATTGATGGCGGTATAGTTGGCAACCGCATAATAACTGCCCAGTGCACCTTTGCGTTCACCTTTGCTAATGGGGTTTATGGGCATAAACCACAG
>CAZRDD010000155.1:0-10257 GCA_964598675.1 uncultured Parafilimonas sp. | reverse complement strand
ACCCGGTTGAAATATTAAACCAGCAGTTTACCCGCAACCAGGCTTTTGTAGCGGGGGTAAGCCTGCGTTATCAGCCTGGTCAAAAATATATACAATACCCACATACAAAAGTGCCGCTTGGCAGTAAATACCCAACGTTTGAAGTAGCTTACAACAAAGGCATAAAAGGTATTGCAGGCAGCGATGCCGATTTTGATAAATGGAAATTCTCCGTTTATGATGATATGAATTTTAAACTGCTGGGCAGCCTGCGTTACCGGTTTGATATAGGTGGCTTTTTAAACACCAAACAGGTGGCCGTGCAGGATTACCAGTTTTTTAATGGCAACCAAACCATATTTGCCAGCGCATATATGAACAGTTTTCAGCTGGCACCTTATTATGCCAACAGCACTACCGCGCACTTTTATGCGGTAGGCCATATTGAGCATCACTTTAATGGCCTGTTAACCAATAAAATACCACTGTTCCGCAGGCTAAACTGGTACCTTGTTGCAGGCGGTAACGCCTTTTATGTAAACAGCAACAATAACTACAGCGAGGTATTTGGCGGCATTGAAAATATTTTAAAAGTGTTTCGGGTAGATTTTGTCGGCTCATACCTTAATGGCAAAAGCGGCCAGTTTGGTGTAAGGGTTGGTTTTGGTGGCCTAATTGGCGGAAAAGTAAGGGGTAGGGATTAGGTAAAATATGCCTTTTATTAACCTGTGATACTTGGTGTAAGTACGTATACTTTTGCATACCGGTAATGTATGTTAAAATTAATTATATATACTTAATTTCGCTTTGCGAAAAGAAGTGTATGAAAGAATTGTCGGTTGTGATTACTGTGATGAATGAGGAGGATAATATTCTGCCATTGGCAAAAGCAATACGCAGCGCCCTGGATGGCATTGATTATGAAGTGGTTTTTGTAGACGATGGCTCTACAGATGCCACAAGGCACCGGATAAAATCACTGCCGGATGAGCGTGTTGTGCTGGTAGAACTGAAACGGAATTTTGGCCAAAGCACAGCCATGGCCGCTGGTATCGACCATGCAACCGGCACCTACATAGCCCTGATGGATGGTGACCTGCAAAACGACCCCACCGATATACCATTCATGCTTGAAAAGCTTAAAACAGAGGAATGGGATATTGTAGCAGGCAACCGCAAAAACCGGAAAGACGGTACTTTTTTACGCAAAATACCCAGCCGCATAGCCAATGCCATTATACGGCGCATGACAAGGGTGTACATAAAAGATTATGGCTGCACCCTTACAGTGTTCCGCAGGGAAACAGCCGTTGAGCTAAACCTGCACGGCGAATTACACCGTTTTATACCCATACTGGCAAGCATGCAGGGGGCCAGCATTACGCAGGTGGATGTTAAGCATCACCCAAGGCAATTTGGCAAATCAAAATACGGGCTGGCCCGCACCTTCCGCGTAATGAGCGACCTTGTAATGCTGGTCTTTTTTAGAAAATACAGCCAAAAACCCATGCACCTGTTTGGTACACTCGGGTTTATCTGCCTGTTTTTAGGGGCAGGCATTAATCTTTACCTGCTGGCTTTAAAGTTGGGCGGGCACGATATATGGGGCAAGCCATTGCTTATTTTAGGTATGCTGCTGCTGCTGGGCGGTATACAGCTTTTAACCATTGGCATACTGGCCGAAATAAGTATACGTACCTACCACCAGGCCTCGGATACTAAAACCTATAAAATTAAAAAAGTTTGGAGCAGGGATATGGAGGAAGCCTCCGCTGGCCAAACGGTAGTGCTGCATGTTAAAAACAATCCCGTCCTGGTTTAAACTGCTGCTTAAAACAGCTGTAACTGCCTGCTGCCTGTGGTATGTGGGCAAAAAAATAAACTGGGTTGCCAGCCTGCAGCTAATACAGCATGCCAACCTTGCCTGGCTGGTATTGGCAACACTGTTGTTTGCTGCTTCAAAAATAGCTTCATCAGTACGGCTTAATATTTACTTTAAAAACATTAACGTGTGCCTGCCGCAGGCAACAAACCTACGGCTTTACTGGCTTGGCATGTTTTATAACCTTTTTTTGCCCGGTGGCATTGGCGGCGATGCGTATAAGGTTATACTGCTTAATAAAACCTGCGGTTACCCTGCCAAACAACTTACTGCCGCTGTTTTGTTAGACAGGCTTACGGGCGTAATTGCCCTGGGCCTGCTTGCTGCTGTTTATTTTGCGGCACTTTCCGCACAGGGTTTGGCGTTGCTGCTTTTGGCGGCCATTGTACCTGCACTCTTTGTGTGCCGTTATTTTGTAAAAAAAGTATTCCCTTCTTTTATAGCCAGCTTTTGGCCCACCCTGTGGCTGGGTATGGCAGTGCAGGCGTTACAGGTAATAAGTGTTTATGCCATTATGCAGGCCCTTGGCATCAGCGGCCAGCAAACAGCCTATATTTTTATCTTCCTGCTATCATCCATTGTGGCCATTTTACCCCTTACTATTGGCGGCCTGGGTGCCAGGGAGGTTGTTTTTTTGTGGGGCAGCAAAGTGCTGCTGCATACCCCCGGCAACGCAACGCCGGTAAGTATAAGCATCAGTTTTTACTTAATTACGTTGCTGGTATCGGTTGTGGGGGTGTACTATGTTTTCAGCAACCCATTAAAGAAAAATCCTGAGGCAGGGGTGGTTTTATAAACCTGTTTTCCCGCCCGCTTTTAATGCCTTAAACCTTTATCTTTACGCCCCTTATAAACCCAACCGTATTGCCCATGACAGATGAATTGCTTTACCAAATAGCGCTTACATTTTTACCCAATATAGGTTCGGTACAGGCAAGGGCATTGGTTGAACGGTTTGGCACCGCTAAAAATGTATTTGAGGCAAAAAAGCGCGACCTGTTCAGCGTTGAATACATGTCTGAAGCAAAGGTTAATACCATACTTGAGTTTGAAGATTTTTCGCTTGCTGCCGATGAAATAAAGTTTATTGAAAAATACAACATACAGGCCCTTTTTATTACCGATAAAAATTACCCGCAACGCCTGTTGCATTGTTACGATGCACCCACCATGTTGTTTTACAAAGGCACGGCTGATTTAAACACCTCAAAAATTGTAAGCATTATTGGCACCCGCGACCATACCGACTATGGCAAAGAGCTTACCGCGCAACTGGCTGCTGAATTAAAAGACCAACAGGTGCTGGTGGTAAGCGGCATGGCCTATGGTATTGATGCACTGGCCCACAAAGCAGCCCTTGCAAACGGCCTTAACACGGTTGGCGTGCTGGCGCATGGCCTGGATACCCTGTACCCTGCGCAACATAAGGCATTGGCCAAGGAGGTGGTTTTACAGGGTGGCTTACTTACGGAGTTTACTCAAAAAACCAAGCCCGACCGCCATAATTTTCCCCGCAGAAACAGGATAGTGGCGGGTATGGCCGATTGTACGGTGGTGATAGAAACAGCTATACGCGGCGGCAGTATGATAACAGCGGCCCTGGCCAATAATTATAACCGCGATGTGTTTGCTTACCCCGGCAGAAACAACGATGTAAAGAGCGAGGGGTGCAACTACCTTATTAAAAACAACCGTGCCGCCCTGCTTACCGATGGCCTGCAGTTAATGGAGGCCATGGGCTGGGAAAAGAAGAAAGTGAAACGCTCGCCGCAGCGCGAACTTTTTATTGAACTTACCAAAGAAGAACAGGTGGTGGTGGATATTTTGAAAGAGAAAGATACCGTACATATTGATGAACTGTATATAAAAAGCACCATGAGCAGCAGTACCGTTGCGGCCGCCATACTTACGCTGGAGCTGCAAAACATCATTGCATCCCTGCCGGGAAAAATGTATAAACTCTTAATGTAACGCTTATTGATTGCTCAAAACGGTGCTTATATCGTCCCAAATAAGCCAGTAATCGTTTAGTCGCACCGCACCATATTTGGTATAAAATTGCTGTGCCGCAGTGTTGCCTGGTTCAGCATTTACACAAACACGCAAAGCCTGTTGTTGCACAAACCATTCAGCCAGCAGGCGCAGCAGTGCTGCTGCAACACCTGTGCGCCTGTATTCGGGCAATACGTCAATCCACTCTAACTCTCCCTGGCAATTAAAGCGCTGTGTAAGGTGTCCCGCAATAAAACCAGCGGCTTTATCACCATCTGTTGCTATAAAAACAATGCGCGGCGTTAAAGCCTGCTGTGGGTGGCTGGTGCCAGCCATATAGCCTGTAACGCGGGGCAGCCAATACTCCTCTGTTCCCCACCCGCCGGTGCGTAGTTTGGCTATTGCCGGTATATCTTGCTCAACGGCTGTTCTGTAATGTATTTGCGGCATTATATGGTGTTTGTTACAACTGCTTACCAAGCGAAAGTATCATAAAATGTGTTGCTTACATTGAGCTTGAAGAAAAGGGTGAGATTTTTACGGTAAGCCGGGTGCATAAGGGTATTTAGCTTTTTTAGCCAGCTACGCAAGTTCCTTCTCCACAACACCCTGTAATGGTATTGCATTTGTTTTTTTGTGCCATATAGCCAGCAAAACAATGGATATTGCCGCCAGGAAGGCTGGAGTTATAAAGGCATATACAAAACGGGCAGCATTGTTGTTGTAAATAGCAGCGCAAATAAATGCGCCTATACCAATGCCAGCCTCCAGCGCAATGTACATAGAGGCTACTGCGCGGCCACGTTTTTCTTCGGCGGCAAGGTCTACCGTCCAGGCTGTAATGGTTGGGCCGTTCATGCCCCAGCTTAACCCAAAAATAGCCGAGCCTGTTATAAGCATGGCCAGGCTGTGCGTAAACGATAAAATAACCATTGCCACCACCAGCGTAAACGACGATACAATAAGTACCGGCACGCGGCCATATTTATCGGAGGTTTTGCCCGCCACAATACGTATAAGCAGGCTGGTAACGGTGTATATGGCAAAGAAAAGCCCTTTGTTATGCAGGCCCACATTCTCCGACAGGTCGGGTGCAAGTGTAAGTGTGCAGCCGCTGGCAAAACTTAGCAGCAACAGAACAACCGCGGGTTTAATGGCGCTTGCCACAAAAAGCTCGTGCGGCTTTAAACGAAGCAGGCCCAGCCTGAATTTTTGCGGGTGTGGCAGCGTTTCCTTTATGTTGTATAGTATGGCTACCGAACCCAGCGCAAAAGCCGAAGATGTGTAAAACATGGCGTTGTACGAGTAGTGGTCTACCAAAAAACTGCCAATAAGCGGCCCCAGCGACATGCCAACCGTATACCCCATAGTTAACACGCCTATTGCCTCGCCACGCCTTGATTCGTGCACCACATCGGCCCCGTAGGCTGAAGTGGCCGTTGGTTTAAACCCGGTAGAGAAGCCATGCACAAACCGCAGGAACAGGAAGCCTGCCACCCCGGCAAACAAGGTGTACGAAAAACTGCACACCACGCACACCAGGGAGCCGAAAATCATTACCGGCACGCGGCCAACCGTATCAGTAAGCTTGCCGCTGAATGGCCGGGAGATACCCGCCATTAGCGTAAACAGCGAAATAATAAGGCCTTTATAATCCTGTCCGCCAATATTGGTAAGGTAACCCGGCAGCTCGGGTATCATCATGGTAAAGCTTGCCGAAAACAGAAAGTTACTCACGCACAGCATGGCAAACTGTACGTTAAAAAATGATGCCGTTGTTTTGGTTGTAGTGGTATTCAATGCAGGCAAAAGTAATATTATGTGCTGTTTTGGGCAAACCGTTGTTTAACAACGGCTATTGGCACCCGCTATACACCTGCACTAATAACAGCTCGGTTGTTTATCGCTGTCTTCTGCCGGTTCGTCTCGTTTTAACAAGGCGCGTATTATCATGCTTTCAATATTTGCAAAAAAAAACATTTATGCAGGCAGTAAAGCATCATTTTTATATAAAATACTTTAACAGGATGCTGGTTTATGCCAGGAGAAAAAAATACGAACTGCTGCTGTTTAGCTTTATGCTGCTGATATTTGGCAATACGTTTACTAACCATATACGCATGACAGGCATTATTGATATTTACCAAAACATGCTTACAGGCATGCTGGTATTTTACCCTAAAAAATGGCTGCGGTATACCATTGCGGTAATATTTTCGGTTTCGGCTATGCTTAGCCTGTTTGAAAGCCGCCTGCACATGATTGATATGCGAAGCTGGCAGGGCATTATTTACCTGGTGTTTTTTATACTGGTGGCGGTGGAGGTTTTTAAAGTGGTGCTGTATTCAAAAAAAGTGTCGAGGGAGTTGTTGTCGGCAGCGCTGTGCGGTTTTGTATTGCTGTGCCTGATAGGTACTTTCCTGTTTTATCAAATTGATGTGGAGCTGCCAAATTCCTTCTCCAACACAGGCAAAGGCGGGGCCATACTAACCAACCTTAACTACTTTAGTTTTACCACGCTGCTTACTATTGGCTATGGCGATATATTGCCAGTATCGCTTGTGGCAAAAAGGGCGGTAATGTTGATGGGGCTTGCCGGGCATTTTTATACTGTTTTTATTACAAGCATCATTATTGGTAAATACATTTCAGTTAAAAAGTATAACAGTGCCAACAAGGAAGTTTTTGATGCGTTGCATTAGAAGCCATTCCGTATTGTTGGTAAAATTTTCAGGGCATAACAGCGTATAAAAGACTTTATGATGGCAGGGCTGTACGATATTTTAGGGTTGCATTAGTTGCGCCTGTTGATGTTGCTATCCCTTTTTCAGTAAATGTTTTGTGAAGCCTTTAATGGTAAGCCCCTGTATTACAATGGAGAATATTACCACAATGTAGGTAACCGCCACAAACTGGCTGCGGAACATTTCCGCAGGCAGGCTCAACGCCATTGCAACCGAAAGGCCACCACGCAAACCGCCCCAGGTAAGTATGGCAATGGCATGCTTCTCAAACTTTATGCTGCGCCTCAGCAGGGTTACCGGCAGTGCAACAGAAACCCAGCGCGCCAGCAGTACCACTCCAATGGTGATGATACCGGTAATTATAAGGCTTCCGCTGGTGGGTATCACCAGCACCTGCAGGCCAATCAGTAAAAAAAGAATAGCATTCATTATTTCATCCACCAGCTCCCAAAACTTATCAAGGTACTCCCTGGTGGTTTCGCTCATGGCATGGTGCTTGCCGGTGTTGCCTGTAATAATACCGGCAACAATCATTGCCAGCGGGCCGGATACATGCAATACATCGGCCAGGGTATAGCCACCCATAACAATGGCAACAGTAATCAGCACTTCCACCTGGTAGTTATCAATGGAACGTACCAGTAAAAAGCCAGCATAGCCAAGTGCAAAACCAAACAGCAAGCCTCCGCCTGCCTCCTGCATAAACAGCAGCATAGACTGCCCGAGCGAGAAATGGCTGGTGCCTTTTTGGGCAACCTCCAGCAGCGATATAAACACCACTACGGCCACCCCATCGTTAAACAGCGATTCGCCTGCAATTTTTAATTGTAAGGTAGATGGTATGCCCGCCTGTTTTAAAATGGCCAGCACAGCAACAGGGTCGGTGGGGGAGATGAGTATGCCGAACAGTAAACAATAAATAATGGGTACCTGCATGGCAAACAGGCTAAAGAGAACGTGTACCAGTATGGCTACAATAATGGCAGAAAGCAGCGTGCCTAAGGTGGATAATATAGCCACAGGCAGCAACTGTTTTCGTAAAGCAGCAGCATTAATATGAATGGAGCCTGCAAACAACAAAAAGCTTAGCATTACCTGCATAAGCAGCCGGTGAAAGTTAATAGCACCAACCATTTGTACAACAGTTGCAGTAAAGGATGGCACCAGCCTGCCTGCCGTAATAAGCAGTACCGAAAATAAAAGAGATAACACCATAATGCCAATTGCTGGCGGCAGTTTAATAAGCCTGGCATTTATGTAAGCAAACAGGGCACATATTGAAATAATAATAGTTAATATGGTGTATAACTGCATATAGCTGTGAAGGTACAAACAT
The DNA here is from genome assembly GCA_964598675.1 of uncultured Parafilimonas sp. Lineage (GTDB taxonomy): Bacteria > Bacteroidota > Bacteroidia > Chitinophagales > Chitinophagaceae > JABDFW01. Next base: position 2,324 of record CAZRDD010000155.1, on the reverse strand, counting down.
TTGCACAACCGTCTTTATACAGGCAAGCATAACCGCGGCCGCATAAACGCGTTATTTTAATAAAAACACATGCATTATTTACACCATATATTGGTGTTTTTGGCTACTTTTGCCTGCCTGCACTCCTTAAAAAAAACTTATGAAGCATACCGAAAAACTACCACTGTTTGGTTATAGGGGCAAAACGTATTTTTTTAATGTTTACCCTTTACAAGCAGATTATCCTGCTGAACCAGGCGTTTACCTGCTTACAAAACGGCAGCCTGCCCCTAACGCAATTTTTACGATAGTATCCATAGGCCATACAGACAACTTTCCCACCATTCACAAATTGCAGCTGGATGAAAGTAATGAGCCAGGCATCGTTAATACCGTTTGCCTGCTGCGGGTGGATAATGCCGCTGACCGTTTGGCCACCGTTGCAGAGCTTGCAGAACGGTACGGCCTTATTTGCAACGAGGGTGCAAATAGTTGATAACCAGTACATAACGCCTTATTTTGCAGCCGTGCAGCCGCCCGGTGAACCGTTTTTTTATAATATTTTTTTACCGTTCATCATACATGCTTATCCGCTCTTCCTAATGCAAGCCCCGTTTATCCCGCATGGGCATGCAACATCGGTTAAACCCGCTATACCTTTAACATATCAAATAAAACGGGAGCAATGCTCCAAAGTATATGATGCACATTTACGGGTTTCTTTCCACTGTTGAAACCGCTGCCAACCAGCCCAACCAACCAGCCACCATTAGCCAAAACAATTTTACCGGGCATCAAAGCCATTGATGTTTTAGCACAATCAACGCCAGGGTTTACCAATAAAAACAGTACTCAATTTCGGTACAAGGCAATGCTGTACGCATGCTAAGGGGTATTGTGTACCCTGTAAAAACGGTAAACCGGTAACGGTGGGCTACAAAAAAAGAAGCCAGTACTTACATATTAAAACGTAAACTTTAACAATCATTCTAAACACTCAAAACAAACAACAAACATGACAACGAGAGAATTTTTATTTCCATGGGGCATGATAATCTTAGCGGTGCTCCTCATCCTGATGTACAAAATCATTTTCCGGGTATTTTTTGGTATGGTCATCGTACCACAAAACAGGATAGGCCTGGTAACCAAAAAGTTCAAACTTTTAGGGGCAAATAAATCCCTGCCCGATGGCCGTATTATTGCCACCAAAGGCGAGGCGGGTTTTCAGGCACAGGCACTGGCACCCGGTTTATACTGGGGTTACTGGCCCTGGCAGTACAGTGTTGATATGCAGCCTTTTACCGTTATACCCGAAGGTAAAATAGGCGTGGTGCTAAGCAACGACGGTGCCGAACTGCCCAGTGGTAACATTCTGGCGCGTAAAGTGCCCAGCGATAATTTTCAGGATGCGGCTGCTTTTTTAAACAATGGTGGCCAAAAAGGTAGGCAAACCAATATTTTAACGGCTGGTACTTACCGTATAAACACCTACGCATTTAGTGTTGCGGTGGCGGAGCTTACCAGCATACACGAGAATATGCTGGGTATAGTTACCATGCTGGATGGTGCGCCTATTACCGCAGGACAGATTGCTGGTAGAAATGTGGAGGGGCACAACAACTTTCAGGATATTGATGCCTTTTTGCAAAACGGGGGTAACCGTGGTTTGCAGCCCCAGGTAATACTGGCGGGCAGCTACTATATAAACCCCTGGGCACAGCAAATTGAGGAGATACCTATGACGGATGTGCCTATTGGTTATGTGGGCGTGGTAATATCGTACATTGGCGAAGATGGTAAGGACCTTACCGGCGATAATTTTAAGCATGGTAATATTGTTGAAAAAGGGTTTCGCGGTGTTTGGATGGAGCCGCTGGGCCCGGGTAAATACCCCATAAACAAGTACACCATGAAGGTGGAACTGGTGCCTACCACCAACCTGGTATTAAACTGGGCCAATGCACGCAGCGAGGCGCACATGCTTGATAAAAACCTGAGCACCATTACCGTGCGCAGCCGAGACGGCTTCCCCTTTAACCTTGACGTGGCCCAGATTATACACATACCTGCCAACGAGGCACCAAAGGTTATTGCACGCTTCGGCAGCATGACCAACCTGGTATCGCAGGTGCTGGAGCCTACCATTGGTAACTATTTTAGAAATAGTGCGCAGGACAGTGATGTTATCTCCTTCCTTAGCACACGTAAGGAAAGGCAACAGGCCGCCAAAGACCATATTAAGGCCGTGCTGGATGAGTATAACGTAAACGCGGTTGATACGCTGATAGGTGATATTGTGCCCCCCGAAGCGTTGATGAAAACCTTAACCAACAGGAAGATTG
>CAZRDD010000154.1:0-10303 GCA_964598675.1 uncultured Parafilimonas sp. | reverse complement strand
GAAAAACGTATAATATCTCCCTTCAATACCACAATAGAAAACACCCCCTGTTCGTTTGTAAAGGTACCACGGCCTTTGTTTTCTACAATAACACTGGCGGCAGGCAGGCCCTGCAGGCTGTCGGCGGTCATAACAACACCGTATAACTGCACCACAGAATCCTTTTGTGTGGCCATATTTTGTGCTGCCCCATGCAGGGCAACCATAAGCAGTACGATGCTCAGCAAGCTATATTGTGCAAATTGCTTCATGCAAAAAAATATCGGTTGTCAAATATAAAATATTGTTGCAAGGTATTTTAAGTAAAAAGCAAAATAACCCTGTTGATAGCTAATTTTGCCCCAAAATATTTCTTTTAACAAAATAATGTGTGATGACGGAAGCAGATGTTATAAAAGCGTTAAGCAACGTGCAGGAGCCTGATTTGGGTAAGGACATTGTTACGCTTAACATGGTTAAAGATGTGGTTATCAAGGGGAATGACGTGGCTTTTACCGTGGTGTTAACCACGCCCGCCTGCCCAATGAAGGATATGATAAGCCGCGCCTGCGTTAACGCAGTAAAGCTTTTGGTAAATAAAGAAGCCAATGTTACCGTAAACTTTACCGCCAATACCAGCAGCAACCGTAAAGACAACAAGCAGGTACTGGGCGGTGTTAAAAATATTATTGCCGTGGTTAGTGGCAAAGGCGGTGTTGGCAAAAGCACCGTTGCCGCCAACCTTGCACTGGCGTTTGCCCAGGGCGGCGCTAAAGTGGGTTTGATGGATGCCGACATTTATGGCCCCAGCGTACCCATAATGTTTGGTGTGCGCGGCGAGCGGCCCATGATGAAAGATGTTGACGGCAAAGGGCTTATTGTGCCCCTTGAGCGTTACGGCATTAAGCTGATGAGCATTGGCCTGCTGGTAGATGAAAAAAACGCAGTGGTTTGGCGCGGCCCCATGGTTAGCAGTGCCATACGCCAGTTTGTTACCGATGTTGACTGGGGCAACCTGGATTACCTGGTAATTGACATGCCGCCCGGCACCGGCGATATTCACCTTACGCTTATGCAAACCGTACCCGTTACCGGCGTGGTAATTGTTACCACCCCGCAAAATGTGGCACTGGCCGATGCTAAAAAAGGCATTGCCATGTTTGGGCAGGCACAAATAAGCGTACCCATTATTGGACTGGTAGAAAACATGGCGTATTTTACCCCTGCCGAACTGCCCAACAATAAATATTACATTTTTGGCAAAGATGGCGGTAAACGCCTGGCCGATGAATACGACCTGCCATTTTTAGGGCAAATACCCATTGTACAATCCATACGCGAAGGTGGCGATGCAGGTATACCTGCAATGGCGGGAGAAGATATTGTTTCCCAAAAAGCTTTTTGGGAGGTGGCTGCTGTTACCGTACGCAACATTTCTCAACGCAACGCGCAAAAACCGGCGACGAAAGCAGTGGAAGTTTTTGAGTAAAACCTCTGCCTTATGGCTGCAACTGTTTATAGCAATCCCCGCTTTACCAAAAAGGCGGGGATTATTTTTTGGCTGCATCCATCAATAACATTTGCCTTTTATGCCACCTGCAGTTTTCTTTTTATATACGCCACCGTAAGCAAAAGTATTTTATACACTACCCGACCCATTATTAAGCCCCCAACAAGGCCACCTGCTCCACCTGTTAAAAAAGCAGTTTGCCCGGATAAATGGAGTTCGAAAAATTTTGTGATGATAAACAACCCTGTTGCACCTATAGCGGTACCACCAACGGTACAAACGGTAATAATAAATGTTTTTAAACCGGCTGTAACCGAACGCTTGTAAAAACCATTTAACACCGACACCGATACAATACCCGCAGATACAAATAACACGGCCGCCAGTGCTGCGGCGGCTGCCAAAAAGGCCCCTACCACAACAGCGCCAAACATTGCGCATACAAATACTGAACCCACAATCATCAGAAATGCCGAAAAATCATCATCCTGCGTATCAACATTATTAACTGCCGCCTGGTTAACCGACTGGCTTTTAAGCTGTGTGGTGTCCTTTTGGGCGGTTGCGGCCGAATGGCAGCAAAACATCAGGGCTGTAAAAAGAGTAAAAATCAATAATTGTTTCATATTTAGTGGTTGAACCAATGCAAATTACGCAAGGTTTTCATCACCCCAAACTTTCAAATTATCTTTGAAGAATGTACAACGTTAATTATTTTAAAACCACGGACGAAAAGGAAGTAACTGCCTTTATGCATGCGCACCCTTTCATCACCCTTTGCGGTGTTAATGCCAGTGGTAAAGCGGTGGCCACACATATACCGGTGTTACTGACTGAGCGGGATGGCAAGCTTTATTTGCAGGCCCATATTATGCGCAAGCAGGACCATACCCTGGCTTTTGAACAAAATGCAGAGGTACTGTCCATATTTACCGGCGCGCATACTTATGTTAGTGCAAGCTGGTACAGCAACCCTGCATCTGCCAGTACCTGGAACTACCAGGCCGTACACGCCAGGGGTACCCTGCGCTTTTTGGATGATGCAAGCCTGCTGGCCTTACTTACAAAACTTACTGAACAGTTTGAGAACAACCCTCATTCCCCATCGTTGGTGCAGCACATGCCGGAAGGGTATATCACCAGCATGATGAAGGCGATTGTGGCATTTGAAGTTGAGGTTACCGCCATTGAGCATGTGTTTAAGCTTAGCCAAAACCGGGATGAAAAAAGTTATGAAAACATTATGCATCACCTGTCTGGTGGCGATAATGAGGCAAAAGCTGTAGCGGAAACAATGAACGAAAGAAAAAAAGATGTTTTCAAATAATACCCTTAATTCACCGGGCATTGATTGCTTATCAAACCCATTTTACACAATCAGGCCCGGCCAGCGCTAAAACTTTATGTATATGCCAGCTTCCCCGTAAAAGCTGGTGGATATTTGTTCGGTTGAATAGGTGGTGTTTTTTGTAATATTTGTTGTTACACCGTTATTGTTTACCCGCCTTGCGGTAACTGTGGTGATATAAGTGGCAGGATGAACCGGCACTGCTATTTTAGGCGTTACAAAAAAGCCCCATTTATCAGCATCGTAAGCCAGCGAAAATGAAAAATCATAATCCAGTATTGCAAATTGATTGGGATTTTTTGTGGTAACCGTTGTAACCGTCCTCACAAAACCGTTGCCCGTTTGGGTAGTGGTACTATCGCTGTTAACCGTTTTTCTGCCGTTCTTCAGCCTCCTTTTTTGTACATACTTATCGTAATAGTTTTGCGTGCCGGCATTTGCTGTAACAGAGGGCGTAAAACTCCATTCGTCATCATCTCCCCAATCAAACTCATGGCTCAGCCCGGCGTTTATCACCAGGTCCGGCGAACCACTCGATAAATAATAGTCTCCCCCTGCACTAACAGTCACCGTATTGGCAATATCGTAGGAGGCACTGGCGCTTATGCTTGCAGCCATTTCGGAGGTGGGCGATACGCTGCTTTTATTATAAAAATCTTTGGCAGCACTTACATAACCCCAAAAATTATCGCCCGCATCAAAATTATAACCGGCTTCCAGCTCAAACAGGTCAATCCTTTGTGCATAGCTGCTCACCAAAACGGAAGCCAACCCTTTTGCATATAAACCGCTTTTGTGGTAATAACCAATGGATGGGGTGAAATAAGGCACAGCAAGGGAATCTTTACGGCCATTAAAAACAGAGTTAGAGAGGTAAGTGGCCGATGCCTTAAATTTCGATTTGTCAGTATCTTTTGTTTTACCTCCGGCATCTTTTTGTACCTGGCTGTAAAGGCATGTATGCAATAGTACAGCAGCAATAAGCAGTAAGCAGGTTTTCATTTTTGGGACTGTTATATATTCTTCGGGTGGTTGTAAGTAAAAAACAAGGCCTGTTGCAATGCTGCATGGTGCGTATTGTAACAGGCCTGTTGGTTGGTATAAAATTAATGGTGACGATGGCCGCCAGTGTGGTGTTCACGCTCTTTATGCAGCTTTTCCCTGTCTTGCTTTATATCTTTCTTGTCTGCTTTAATATCCTTGTTATCGTTGGCAGCATCTTTATTGGCTTCTTTAGCCTTATTGTCTAATGCTTTTGCATCTTTACGCTCTTCGGCAGCACCCTGGCTGTTACCATCTTTTTTGTCTGTTTTAGCCTGCTGCAAATCTTGTTTGGCAGCCTGTTTATCAGCTTTGGCCTGCGCCCTGTCTTTCTTTCTGTCGGCAGCATCTTTTTTTACATCAGCAACATCTTTTTTAATGTCTTTTTTCAAGCCGCTTGAGTCCTGTGCATTAAGGGTAAGCGAGGCGGCAAAAGCAAAAGCAACGAAGAACAAAAACTTTTTCATGTGTTAATTTTTTAATGAATTGTTTATTGAGTGCAATCATTGACCGGCCACTTTTTTAAAAGTTTAATGCGGCTAAATCTTTTTTTAAAAAGCAGCCGCATCCGCATAAATGGTTAAAGCACAATGCATCCCCGTTTATCAGGTAATATAATGTTAATAACAACCAACGCTTATTTATTGCCCCGGCTGGGTGGTTGTTTATTAATATTGCAGTATAAAAAGCCTTTTTAGCAATTTGAATACTTTAGCCATGAAAACAGCCCCTGTTTTATTGTGTTTACTCTTTTGGCTGGCCGCCTGCAGCCCGCACATAAACTCCGCCTACAAGCCGTTAGGGGGCAAAAAAGCTTTTGATAGAGAGGGCCACCGTGGCTGCCGCGGCCTGATGCCCGAAAACACCATACCCGCCTTTTTAAAAGCGGTTGATTTGGGCGTTACAACCCTGGAGATGGATGCGCTTATTACCAAAGACAGCCAGGTGGTGATTAGCCACGACCCCTATTTTAACCACGACATTACCACAAAACCAGATGGCAGTTATGTAACCCTGGGCGAGGAAAAAACACTTGCGCTGTATAACATGCCTTATGCCGAGATTGCGCGGTACGATGTTGGGCTAAAACCCCACCCCCGTTTTCCGCAGCAGCAAAAAATGCACGCCGTAAAACCTTTGCTGGCACAGGTGATAGACAGCGTGGAGGCGTATACGGCCCAACACCATAAAAAGCCAATGCAGTACAATATTGAAACCAAATGCACACCGGAAACAGATGACATTTACCACCCAAAACCCGGCCCGTTTGTGGAGATGCTGATGGCTGTTATAACAGCAAAAAAACTGGAAAGCAGGGTGATTATCCAGAGTTTTGACCCGCGCAGCCTGCAATACCTGCACGATAAATACCCGGCCATAAGAACAGCGCTGCTGGTTGATTTTGCCGATAAAAAGAATTTTACCATGCAGTTGAAAAACCTGGGCTTTATACCCACCATTTACAGCCCGGAGTATCACCTGGTTACGCCTTTGCTGGTAAAGCAATGCCACGATACAGGCATACAAATAATACCCTGGACGGTGGATGACAAACCCGCCATCATTAACCTTACCACCCTTGGTGTGGATGGCATTATAACCGATTACCCTAATCTTTTTTAGCAATTTATTTACCCGCAGGCTTTACCGGTTATCGCTGTTAACCGCCGCAGCATTGGCAAAGCGGTACAGGTAGGGTGCTTTATGGGCGCGACCAGTATGTTTTTTAGCCACCCGCTGCAATATGCCCATCGCCAGCATTTTACGCTGAAAGGCAGCGCGCAACAATTTTTTACCTAAAATGGTTTCGTAAACAGCCTGTAGGTCGGCCATGGTAAAGTTTTCGGGCAGCAGGTTAAACCCGGTAAGCCTGGTATCAAGGCTTTGGCGCAGGGCATCCAGCGCTTTGGCAATAATCAGGGCATGGTCCTGTATAAGGGGTGGTATGGCATCTACATCGTACCAACTGCAACTGTCGGATATGCTGTCGGGCACAGGCACCACCCTGGTAAAATCAACCAGGGCAAAATAGCCAACGGTTATAAAGCGCTGCAGCAGCCAATGGTCCTCGGTAAAAACAACACCGCCAGCCCGCATAATGGCCTTCATAGGTGTGTTATCAAAACGGCTGTAATCGCCAAACACATAAAACTGGTCTAAAAAAATATCGCTCAGCCCGGTGCGCTCACGCACCACGCGCAGGGCGGCATCGTTAAGGTTTTCTTTATCGTGTATAAACCCGCCCGGCAACGCAAAAAGGCCCGTGCGGCTGTATTCCAGCAACAAAACCTTTAGCTGACGCTCGTTAAACCCAAATATAACAGCATCCACAGCCAGGCCATGCATGTAGCCTTTGCCCTTTTGGTTAACCTCATCGTGGCGGCCCGTATCCCCCATGTAAAAATTTTACCGAAAAGTAGGGGAAAGTTTTGATACTGTCAACAGAGTAATTTATTATTGTATCAAAATGTTACAATAATATTTTTATTGCTGCCAACACAAGCGTTGCCGCTAAAATGTAAACACACAAGCCACAAAAAACTTGCATTTATGAAGAAATATTTCCGCCTTTATTTACTGTTACAAATGAGTTTTTTAACAACGTTCGCCCAAAACGGGCCGCAGGTTAAAACAGCCAATGGGCTGCTGCAGGGCGTAGCCAGCCCCGATGGACTGAATATTTTTATGGGTATACCTTACGCCCAGCCGCCTGTTGGTGCGCTAAGGTGGAAGGAGCCACAGCCCGTTATAAACTGGGAGGGGGTAAGAAAAGCCGACCATTTTGGCCCGCAGGCCATGCAGAAACGTGTTTTTTCCGATATGGTATTTCGTTCCGCAGGCACCAGCGAGGATTGCCTGTACCTTAACGTTTGGGCACCCTCCAAACCATCCAAACAAAAACTGCCGGTGCTGGTATACTTTTACGGCGGCGGTTATGCAGCAGGCGACGGCTCTGAGCCGCGTTACGATGGCGCCAGCCTGGCCCGCAAAGGGTTGGTTACCGTTACCGTTAACTACCGGCTGGGGGTATTTGGCTTTTTGGCCCTGCCCGAGTTAACACAGGAATCGCCCAACCACTCCTCCGGCAATTACGGCCCGCTTGACCAAAACGCCGCGCTGCGCTGGGTACAGCAGAACATAGCTGCTTTTGGCGGCGACCCTGCAAAAGTTACCATTGCGGGCGAATCGGCAGGCTCAATTTCAGTATCGCTGCAAATGGCATCACCACTGTCAAAAAACCTCATCGCCGGGGCTATTGGCGAAAGCGGTGCCTCTATCAGCCCAACACTTCCCCCCGTGCCTTTGGCAGAAGGGGAAAAGAATGGTACTGCGTTTGCCGAAAAAGCTGGGGCCAAAACCCTTGCCGAACTGCGCGCCATACCTGCTGATAAACTGCTGGACATTGCCTCAAAACCGGGCGCTTTTAAACTGGCCCCCACGGTAGATGGCTACTTTTTACCCAAACTGTTACCTGAAATTTTTGCCGCTGGCGAGCAGGCCAAAGTGCCGCTGCTGGCCGGTTGGAACTCCGCCGAAATACCTTACATGGCCTTTATGCAGGGTACCGCCCCCACGCCTGAAAAATATGCGGAAAGGGTGAAAGCGGCGTATGGTGCCAAGGCAGATGAAGTACTGGCACTGTACCCCGGCAAAACACAGGACGAAGTGATTGCTTCTTCCACCGCGCTTGCCAGCGACCGCTTTATTGTTTACAGCACCTGGAAGTGGCTTGACCTGCAAACCAAAACCAGCGGGCAACCCGTGTACCGTTACGTATTTTCGCACCCCAGGCCTGCCGAAGTAAACGCCAAACCGGCACCTGCTGGCGGCATGCCCCCGGCTATGGTTGGTGCAAGCCACGCCTCGGAAATTGAGTACGCTTTAGGCAACCTGCAAAGCGACAGCGTTTTTGCCTGGACGGCAGATGATTACAAAGTATCTGCCATTATGGAAGCCTATTTTGCCAACTTTATTAAAACCGGCAACCCCAACGGCAAAGGCTTGCCTAAATGGCCCGCCAACACCGCAGGCAGCACCGTGCAGTCTATTGATATTAATGTAAATACCAAAGCCGCCCCGCCTGCCAACGAGGGCCGCTATTTGTTTTTGGATAAGGAATACACCAAGTAAGTAAGTACAGTTAAAATAATGTAGAATATTGCAGCAATAAAATAAATATAAAATAGTTTGTAGTTTTTGCATCAACATAAAAACTAACATGCTAATTAAGGTACTTAAGTACACTTTATATATAACGCTGGTAATATCCGTTTTGCTTTCTTACTTTATTTTCTGGCCACGCACCTACAATGTACCGGTTCTTAAAAAACGCACAGGTACACTGTATTGGCAATTACAAACAGGCTCAACAATAGCTTATACATTAATTACGGGAAGGGGAAACAAAAAGCCCACTCCCGTAATTTATTTACATGGCGGCCCCGGAGGTGCTATCTCAAATAGAATCATCAAATCGCTATCCCCCATTGCAGACAGTGGATATGATGTTTACCTGTACGACCAAATAGGCAGCGGGCAATCTGCCCGCCTTGAAAATATACGCGAATACACCGCCGAAAGACATGTAAAAGACCTTGCAGCCATCATTCAACGAACAGGTGCAAAAAAGGCAATATTGATAGGGCAATCATGGGGAGCAATTCTGGCCGTTTTATTCACAGCTGAACATGCTGAAAACGTTGAAAAAATTATATTCATCAACCCTGGGCCAATATTTCCTGTAAAGCCATCATTGGCAAAACTGGCAGCGCCAGACAGTTTGCACTTAAAAAACCCGGTGCTTACAAATGCAATGGGTAATGCTAAAGCAAATAATATACGAACAAAAGCCATGGCTTTTATAGCCCTTAAGTTTGGCAAAAAGCTGGCGAAGGATGAAGAAGCCGATAACTTTGCCACCTATCTTAATTACGAGGTTAACAAATCAACCGTTTGCGATACTGCGAAAGCTGCACCCCCTGAAGCTGGTGGCGGTTTTTATGTTTCCTTAATAACATTTAACAGCTTGCAGCATATATACAACCCGCGAATGGCATTAGAAAAAAGCAACATGCCTGTACTGGTAATGAAGGGGCAATGCGATAACCTGCCATGGGGTTATACTGCTGAATATTTGCAAGTTTTTAGTAACCATCAGTTGGTGGTAATACCTGGTGCTGGCCATTTTATAGAACTCGAACAGCCCGATATCTACACAAACACTATTGTACATTTTTTACATTAATCGCCTTACTTCTATAATTAGGGGGGAGATTAACTATCAGGATTGCACCTGCGTTGGCCGCTACAGCACAAACAATTTTTATTGCCCCGTATTTATAAAAAGTGCCAACTGGCTACACCTTACTATTTTCAGTTGATGAAGGCCACATTATTGTTATTTTCACCCACGCACCTTTAGTATATTTGCGCCCATGAACCGTTTACAACTGATTGAGCAGATACAACAAAAGAAAACGTTTTTATGTGTTGGGCTGGATACTGACCTTACCAAAATACCCAAACACCTGCGCCAATACCCTGATGCTGTTTTACGGTTTAACAAGGCTATTATTGATGCCACTAAAGATTACTGCACTTCCTACAAAATAAACACGGCCTTTTACGAATCGCTGGGTTTAAAAGGCTGGGAGGCCATGGAGCAAACACTGCATTACATACCCAAAACGCATTTTACCATAGCCGATGCCAAACGTGGCGATATTGGCAACACATCAAGCCAGTACGCCAAAACCTTTTTTGAAACACTGCCTTTTGATGCGGTTACAGTGGCCCCCTACATGGGCGAAGACAGTGTGCGCCCTTTTTTGGAGTACGAAAACAAGGTTACCATTGTGCTGGGCCTAACCAGCAACGCCGGTGCCAACGACTTTCAAAAGCTGGTGGTACGCCACCACCAGGACGACCTATCGCTGGTGCCAAGCATTGCCGACCCTAACCGGGAGCGCTATTTGTACCAGCACCTTATTGAGAAAGTGGCCACCTGGGGCACACCGGATAACCTGATGTTTGTAGTAGGTGCCACCCGCGCAAGCGACCTGGAAGCCATACGCGATATTATACCACACAACTTTTTGCTGGTGCCGGGTGTAGGTGCCCAGGGCGGCAACCTGGAAGAAGTGGCCAAATACGGGCTTAATGAGGATTGCGGATTACTGGTAAATGCCAGCCGCGCGGTGATTTACGCCTCCACCGGCGAGGATTTTGAAGCCGCCGCCGCAAAGGCCGCCAAAGAGTATGCGCTGGAAATGGCGGGTTATTTGTAAGCGGGCAGCTTAGTAAAAGCAACCATATTATTACATCGGTTTAAACACCCTGCTTTATCGTTTCTGCAACGCCCTGGCTTATTTGTTGCCTGTGCGCCTTGCTTAAATATTGTACCGCTATCCTGTTCTCGGGGTTTT
>CAZRDD010000153.1:6271-10445 GCA_964598675.1 uncultured Parafilimonas sp. | reverse complement strand
ATACTGGAGGAAGACCACGTAACCGGCAAACGCTTTTTTAAGTTTAACAAGGGGCCTTTGTTTGCCAATATTGTACTGGCAGATGAGATAAACCGCACCCCTCCAAAAACACAAAGCGCCCTGCTGGAAGCCATGCAGGAGTTTGAAGTTACCTATGGCGGCCAAACTTACCCGTTAGACCGGCCGTTTTTTATACTCGCCACACAAAACCCCATTGAGCAGGCAGGCACCTACCCCTTGCCCGAAGCCCAGCTTGACAGGTTTTTACTGTATATAAAAATTGGTTACCCTACCGATAAGGAGGAAATTGCAGTATTAAGCAGCACCACCGGTAGTAAAAAAGCCACTATTGAACCCATACTTGGCGCGGCTGAAATAACACAGCTGCAGAAATATGTAAGGGATGTTACCATTAACGATGAGCTTATTGAGTATGTAAGCAACCTTATACGTGCCACCCGCCCCGATACCACCACCGTTAACTATGTTAAGGAGTGGGTGCGCTGGGGGGCAGGCCCCCGTGCCGGGCAAAGCCTTATTTTAACCGCTAAAGCCCGCGCCCTGTTTAAGGGCAGGTATGCCGTTATTATGGAAGACCTGCATGCCATGGCTTACCCCGTATTAAGACACAGGGTATTGATGAATTTTAAGGCTGATGCTGAAAATATTACCGCAGACCATGTTACGGAGCAGCTTATTAAAAGCATACAGCGGCCTAAAACAGTTATTCACTAACACTTGCTATATGAAAAAGGTTACTGTAATTATTGTTTGTTTCATGCTGATTGGGGCGGCAAAGGCCTCCACGGATTCCACGCGCTACTGGCAACCCATTATTGCCAATAAAATAGCGGACAGGTTTGTGGCACCCGATATTGAAATGTTCAGCGGCCTGTTAAACGACCATATTTTAATTAACCTTAATAAGCGGCTGCTACAGATTGATTCAGCCATTCTGCTGTCGGGTTTTGTACACCGGCCGGGTTCGCAGGTGTGGATTGGCGAGCATGTGGGCAAATTTTTGTTCTCTGCTTCTAAAACGTTTTCTTATACCCACGATGAGAGGATAAAAGCCCTTATGGATGATATGGTGCGCAAGTATATTGCCACGCAGTTGCCCGATGGCTACCTCGGCACTTACCTGCCAAAAGATTATTGGACAGACTGGGATGTGTGGGCGCACAAGTACGCCATTATCGGGCTGCTCAATTACTATTCCATTACCGGGTACACGCCCGCTCTGGAAACCGCCAAAAAAGCGGCCAACCTTATTTGCCGCACTTTTGGTACAGCCCCCGGCCAGTTAGACCTTAACAAAGCCGGTGAACATGTGGGCCTTGCGCCCGGCAGTATACTGGAGCCGATGGTTGACCTTTACCGATACACCGGCGATAAACGTTATCTGGCTTTTGCCCAATACATTTTAACCAACTGGGAAACCGCCACCGGCCCCAAAATATTAGCCAACCTGCGCCAGTACAGCAATGTAACCAAAGTGGGTGATGCCAAAGCTTATGAAATGCTGTCTTGCTTTGTAGGCATTCTTAAATATTACAAGTTAACAGGCGATGCCACCTATTATCCGTTGCTTAAAACCGCCTGGCAGGATATTGTGGAGAAACGCCTGTACATTACAGGTACCGCAAGCGTTGGCGAGGTGTTTACGCCCGACCACCAGTTGCCTGCCGGTAACGATGTAAACATGGGTGAAGGCTGCGTAACGGTAACCTGGATACAGTTTAACGAGCAGTTACTAAAAATAACCGGCGAGCTTAAATATGCCGCGGAAATTGAAAAGGCTGTGTACAACCACCTGTTTGCGGCTGAAAATCCCGAAACTGGCTGCGTTAGCTATTACACTGCTTTGCAGGGGGCAAAACCCTACCGGTGCGACCAGGGCTTTTCCTGTTGCCTGTCAAGCATACCCAGGGGTATTTCCATGATACCGGGCCTTGTATGGGGTAAGATTAATAAAACATTTACGGTAATGATGTACGAGCCGGGCGTGGTAAAGGAAAATATCACTACCGCAGATGGCTCAAAAATATTGTTGCAGCTAACAGCCGAAACTTCTTTCCCGCAAAATGGCGCAGTAACCTATACGGTAAATCCGTCATCAGCCAAAAAATTTACACTGGCGTTCCGTATACCCGATTGGGCAGTGGATTATACTTTATCGGTAAACGGGGTTAAACAAACCTCTGCCGCACAGGAGGAGATTTCCATCAGCAGGGTTTGGAACAAAGCCGATAAAATTGAAGTGCTGTTTAAGATGCCTTTGCAGGTGGTACAGGGTGGCCCATCTTACCCCGGTTCCATTGCGTTTAAACGGGGCCCACAGGTGCTTGCACTTGATTCAACGCTTAACGCCGGGCACGAAAGCGCCCTGCCTGTTTATTATAATTCAGGTGCCACTTATACCGTTACCGATGCCAGCAGCAAGCTGCCTGGTTACTGGGTAGGCAGGCAGGCTTATGCTGTAACGCCGGGCAACGGCAAGCCGTTTATACTGGTGCCGTTTGCAGATGCCGGGCAGGAAGCAGCACCCCTGCAGGTATGGATACCTTACACAGCAACGGGTGTGGCTTTTGAAAATAAAAAGCCGTAAAACGGAAGCATAGTGCGCCAGCCGGTGAAAATAGTGAAGCAGTAAGCAGAATAATTAACCCTGCCCCATGCAAACAGGAGAATGCAGGGGCGGAACAAGTAACAGATAAAACACAACTATGAGCCGTTTACTGGATGCTAAAATATTAATGACCATTAAAAACCTGCAACTGGCGGCCAAAACCACCATTGACGGGTTTATGGCGGGCATTAATAAAAGTAAGGTAAAAGGCCCGGGGCTGGAGTTTAGCCAGTACCGCAGTTACCAGCCGGGGGATGACCTGCGCTGGTTAGACTGGAAAATGTATGCCCGCAGCGACCGCTACTACATACGCGAATCGGAAATTGAAACCAGTTTATCAGTAAGGTTTTTGATTGATGCCAGTGCCTCCATGAACCATAAGGACGGCAACGGCGTTACTAAAATTGAGTATGCGCGTTACCTGGCGGCCTCATTGGCATACCTGGCGGGTATGCAGAACGATTCTGTGGGCTTGTATGTACTACAGCACAACAACCTGTTTACGCTGCCTTCAAAAAAAGACCATCAGCACCTTTCGCGGTTTTATTACCAGTTGGAGAACATCAGCCCGGAGGGCCGGTTTACTGAGCCGGTGCATTACAAGGATATTTTTGCAGGTTCTTCTTCGCGCGAACTGCTCATTTTCATTACAGACCTCTACCAGGAAAATAACGAGATATTTACCCTGCTGGATGCACTGGCAACCTTGAAGCATGAGATAATTGTGTTTCACCTGATGGCAGGCAATGAGTTAACCCTTGAGTATAACGGGTACACCGCCCTGGAGGACATGGAAACAGGCAGGGTGGTAAGCATTGGCAGCGGCACGGAAAAAGAGGCATATCGCCAAAACCTGTCGAATTACCTGGCGGGCATCCGTTCTGCAATGCTCAACCGCAACGTATTTTACCGGCTTATAAATATGGATGAGCCTGTTGACCAGGCATTAAAAGACTTTCTTAACCAGCGTAATAAATTAAAAGTATAGGCATTGTTTTATTTTTTGCAACCAGTTTGGATGTTTGCGGCGGCAGGTATACTTATACCCATTGCGGTGCATTTATGGAATGTACGGCAGGGTAAAATATTAAAAGTGGGCAGTGTGGCGCTGCTGGAGCAGCAGGCGCAAAAAAGCAGCAGCAGTATTAAGCTTAATGAGTTACTGTTGTTATTGCTGCGTTGCCTGTTAATAATATTACTGGCCATGTTGCTGGCAAAACCGCAATGGCAGGCCGTAGGTAAACCCGGCGAAAAGGGGTGGTTGCTGATACCCCGGCAAGGGTTTGGCGAAATATACAAACAGTATAAACCGCAGGCCGATTCGCTGTTAAAAGCAGGCTATACCTTACATTATTTTGAAGCAGGGTTTGCCGCATTAACCATTGAGGAAGCATTAACCCGGCAGGATGATGACAGCGCCACCAACTATTGGGTAACGTTAAGCCAGTTAAACAAGGTGCTGGATGCCAGTACACCTGTTTACCTGTTTACCAGCAACAGGTTGGCACATTTTTCCGGTACAAGGCCTGCCGTAAATTTACAGTT
>CAZRDD010000153.1:0-6261 GCA_964598675.1 uncultured Parafilimonas sp. | reverse complement strand
CGGGGTGGCTGATACTTCCGCCCCGTACCTGGCACAGGCGTATAAAACGTATAACGACAGCATCAACCTTATAACAACCACAGGTAGTGCAACGGATATGGTGAACACGTATCAGCGTACAAGCATTGCCGGTTTAAATGGCAAAGGGTATAAGCTGGCACCTGTTGCCGGTGGCGTAACGCTGGTGGATGAGAAGGGGGCAACCGTTAACCTTGATACCGCTGCACTGCACATAATCATTTACACCGGCGGCAATACCAGCGATGCTGGCTACCTTAAAGCGGCCATTGATGCTGTGCGGCAGTTTACCGGCAGGAATATTACACTAACATTAACCGATGATGCTGGAAAATTACCTCCCGGACAGGACTGGTTATTTTGGCTGTCGCCCAGGCCGGTACCGGCGGATATAAATGCAAAAAATATTTTTGAATATGCAGATGGCAAAGAAGCTGATGCACAAACATGGCTGGTACCACAATACAATTTTGCCCCTGGCAGAAATGCCATAGAAGTTAATAAGGAATTGATGGCGGATAAAACCACCGGTAACGAGGAGGCTTTGTGGCGCGATGGCCTTGGCAACGTGGTATTGAGCAGAGAAACGGAGCCTGTAAACCGTTATCGTTTTTTTGGCCGGTTTAACCCCTCCTGGAATGGCCTGGCCTGGAGCATCCGTTTTCCGCAATTGTTGCTGGAGTTGCTGGTGCCGGAAAATAATACAGCACCCATTAAAGACAGCAGGATGATTGATACCGCCCAAATGCAGCCCCTGGAGCCAAAGGATGCAGCAGGCAGTAAGCTCTTGGCAAAGCCTTCTACGGATGTATCCAATTTTTTATGGCTGGTGGCTGCCCTTATCTTTTTATTGGAACGTACCGTTGCACACCGCAACAAAAAGGAGCGTGTGTATGCAGCATAACCAGGGGGCGCACATCATTCATACATTCCGCAAAAAATGGGTGTTTAATAATATGCTTTCTTCGGTTTTGTTTGCGGCCGCAGGCAGCATACCGGCGGCGGTATTGTTGCATAAAATTTTTGGTACGGCATGGTGGTACGTGGTACCGGGGTTTGCCGTTTTAAGTGTTGTGGCAATCATGATAAAACCCGCCTGGAGGGTGGCCGATGCCGATATAGCAAGGTTTTTAAACAAGCAATACACTTCACTGGAGGAAAGCTGCGGTCTGCTGTTGCAGCCACCCGAAACGCTCAACCTGCTGGAGGGTTTACAGGCGGCTAAAACGGCAGAGGCGTTACAGCAGTTAACATCACCCCCCCAAGCATTTTATCAACCCCTGCGCATTGCCTTTATAACTTTAGTTTGCTCAGCATTGGTTAGTACCGGGCTGTATGCGGTGCCTTTTCATTGGCATAAAGCGGCGGTGAAAGAAGCTGCAATAACCAATGCCAGCAACCCACCTGGCAAGTTATTGCCGGGTGTAACCGGGGTAACTATTAAAGCGGAGCCGCCTGCTTACACAAAACTGGCAGGCTATACACAGCAGCAGTTTAATATTCAGGTGCAGGAAGGGGCTATGCTCACCTGGCGTATAACCACCAATACTGTCGTTCAGTCAATGCGGTTGATTTTTAACGATTCCACTGCACTGCTGCTAAAGCCTGCGGATAATACAAACACCGTTTGGCAGGCATCAAAGCGTGTTTTTAAAAGTGGGTTTTACCAACTGGTGATGGATGGCAACACTTCCGAGTTTTACAAGATAGAAGTGGTTAAAGACCAGGCCCCAGTTATTACAGTAACATCCCCCAAACCCAATACCACTGTTGAGTACTGGGCACCGCAGCGTGTTACCATAAGCGCATCGGTGGCGGATGACTACGGTATAAAAGATGCCCAGGTAATAGCCACCACGGCCAGCGGCAGCGGGGAGGGGGTAAAGTTTAAGGAACAAAAAATAACGTTTCCCACTTCGTTTGGCGGGCAGTTGAAACAGTACCAGTTGCAAAGGCTGATTGACCTGAATGCCCTGGGTATGCAGCCTGGCGATGAACTTTATATGTACGTGCGTGCGGTGGACAACAACAACCAGGAAAAACGGTCGGACATATTAATCGTTACCTTGGCCGATACCGTTGTACCCGCCGAGGCCGAAGGCATTGTAAACGGGGTTAAACTAAAGCCTGAATACTTTAGGAGCGAGCGCCAGATTATTATTGAAGCAGAGCAGTTGCTAAAAGATAAGGACACCATTACGGCGGAAGAGTTCAACACCCGCAGTAACAACCTGGGGATTGACCAAAAGCTTTTGCGCCTGCGGTATGGCAAGTTTTTGGGGGAGGAAGCCGAAGAAACTGAAGGTGCTTTTGATAATGATAAAAATGCGGTACTGAGCGACCCGAATAACTTTGGCAATGCAGGTGTGGTGCTGGATGCTTTTACCGATAAACATGACAACGCCGAAGATGCCAGCTTTTTGGATGCCGCTACAAAACAGCAACTAAAAAACACCTTAACCGAAATGTGGAATGCTGAGTTGCGCTTGCGCACCTTTAAACCAAAAGAGGCGCTGCCATTTGCTTACAAAGCGCTGATAATGCTGAAAGACCTTCAGCAGAAATCAAGGGCCTATGTACCCAAAACTACTTTTAAAACAACGCCCCTTAAACCCGAAAAACGGCTAACAGGCGAGCTTGATAAAATACTTCAACCGGTGGAGCAGGGTACTACCGTACGCAATACCGGCACCAGTGGTACAGTAGCCGCCTCGTTAAATATATTGGAGCAGTTAAAAACAGGTAATTTGCCTGCAGCCAATAACGTG
Source organism: uncultured Parafilimonas sp. (assembly GCA_964598675.1). Lineage (GTDB taxonomy): Bacteria > Bacteroidota > Bacteroidia > Chitinophagales > Chitinophagaceae > JABDFW01. The sequence goes on along the minus strand of CAZRDD010000153.1, from coordinate 3,475 downwards.
CCCCTGCTGGCACAGGCCATGCAGTTGCTGGCTGGTAAAGCAGCCACCGAGCCCGCTGCTTATGTTAACGGGCTGCAGGCAATGAAAGAGGTTTTGGCGGCCCTGCAAAACAAAAAAAGCGTACAGATAAAAGATATTAACGCTGCTGAAACAGCATTGCAAAAAATGGCCGCAGCACCGGCGCAACTCCCTCAAAAACAGGAGAGTGGCCCTTACAACGCTTTGCAACAGCAATACTTTAATAACCTGCATAAAAACAGCAATCATTAATGGGTGGATGGAATATTGCGATACTGGTGGTTAGCGTAGCCCTGCTGCTGTTTACCGGCTGGCAGGAGTACCGGCGTGCCAACAAGAAATTTGTTTGGCTGCGCATGGCAGCCATTGCACTGGCGGTGGCAAGCCTTGCCTGCATGGCGCTGCCTGTAACAATAAGCAGGAGTATTTTAACCAGCAGGGGAGAAGCTGTGATTGAAACAGAAGGTTACAGTGCAGACAGTGTAAACGCTTTTTTGCAGGCGCAGCACAAAAACATACCCGTATTTACCCTGGAGGAATACAGGCAACTAGCGCAAAAAGAGTACAACACCCTGCACGTTTTTGGGTACGGTTTTTCAAGGACCGACCAGGCATTGCTGGAAGATAAGCAGGTACAGTTTTACCCCACCAGGGTTGAGGCAGGCATCGCTGCCGCCAGTTGGCAGCCTGTTTTGCAAACCGGCGAGCGGCTGCGGGTACAGGGGCGTTTTATAAACAATACCGGCGCAAAAGTACTACTGGTATTGAGTGGCCTGAACACGGTGCTTGATTCTGTTACGTTGCCCGCCAGCGCACAAACCAGTTTTGAATTAAGTACAGTACCGAAAAATACAGGCCATGCTGTTTATTCGCTTTCGGCGGTTACAGGCGGCAAAACCATTGAGGAAGAATTGGTGCCATTTGAAGCGAGCCAGCCTGACAGTCTTGCCGTGCTGTTAATAGCTGCCTCACCCGATTTTGAAAACAGGTTTTTGAAGAACTGGCTTTCTCAAAATGCGTTTTCGGTAAGTATGCGAACCACTATCAGCAAAGCAAAAATTACCCAGTCATTCTTAAATATCCCGCCCGGTAATGCGGAGAAACTAACAGCCAGCCTGCTGGATAAGCAGGATGTGCTGGTAACCGATGCTTCAGCTTTTGCTGCATTAAGTACGGATGAACAGCAATTGGTAAAGGCAAAAGTAGAGCAGGGCCTGGGGCTGATTGTTAAAACAGATACATTGCTGCCTTCGGCATTTTATGCCCCCGCTTTTCCATTGTATGCCCCTGCCGTTAAAACACAGCAGCTTTCAGTAAAACTTGATGGTAAAAGCCGTTACAACAGCTTGCAGGTGGAGCAGCCGGTTTACCTGAAAGCTGCACAGGGTATGCAGCCAGTCCTTACGGATTCTGCCGCGCAAACGGTAACAGGCAGCACCCTGTACGGCCAGGGTAAAATAGTGCTTTCTACTTTAAACAATACCTTTAGCTGGATGCTTGCGGGCAACACCATTGCCTACAACAATTATTGGAGTTTGGTTTTAGATAAGGCTTCGCGCAGCCACCCGCAAGCAGAAAGCGTTGTTTTGGATAACCCTTTTCCCGCAGTTAACCAGCAATTGTTGGTAAAAGTAGAAACAGCAGGCAATACCCCGCCCACAGTAAAAATTGGCGGCAGTAACCTTTATCTTAAACAAAGTATCACCCTGCCTTTTCAGTGGCTGGGTACATACTGGCCAGTGCAAACGGGTTGGCAAACGGTGCTGGTAAACAACAGCGTTAAGGATATATACGTTTACGATACAACCGACTGGAAATACATTTCAGCCTCAGAAAAAATAAATGGCACAAAGCTATTTGTAAGCAACCATATTAAGCAGGTGGCAGAAAGTAAAACCGCAGCAGCCAGTATACAGGAAGCCATACCCAAATGGTACTTCTTTTTGCTGCTAATGGTGTGCAGCACGTTTTTGTGGGTAGAGCGTAAGTTTAACGGGTAGGGGGAATGTATAGGGTGCCAGTGTGTACTGATGACTAATCATTTTTAGTTCAGAAAGAGGATAAGGGGCCTATGGAAAAGGCCAAAGGTGTTATTGCAAAACCCAGAGCCCGGAATGTGGAGGCGTGTTAGATGACTACAAAAATACTGATGCGGTTATTTGCAGGGTTAAGAGGCCTCTGCATTATTGAATAAGGTGCTTCCGCAATTTTTTTGTGTGTCAAAAATTTTCCCGTTCGGTCCGGTAATTCAGCCCAGCCGTAGTGCCGCAGGTTACATCAACAGTAACGCCAGTAATTTTTCCAGCCATGTTGCTTGACAGGAATATCGCTGTATTGGCTATATCATCCATCAAGGGCAGTTTTTTCAACATTGTATCGTTTTCCATTCTCTGCAAAATGGGTTTCATAACTTCGGGGTTGCTGTTGATGGCATTTTTAAATACGTCAGAATCTGGCGATCCGCCAGACCTTATATTCACTACCGTAACCCCATATATGCCTAATTCTGCGGCCAGGTTTCTCGAAAAACTTTCTATAGCGCTGCATGCTGGTGCAAAACCGCCGGTGTAAGGATAACCAATTCCACCAGGGGTAGCGGTCAGGGATAAAATAACTCCTTTGCCTTGCTTCGCCATTATTCTTCCGGCAGCAGTTGCTGTAAGAAATTGTGTCCGCAGCATGAATGTTACCGGCTGCATGAAATCGTCCGGGGCAATTTTTACCAATGGAATATTTTGCACAACCTGCTGCCCGGTTACGTTAAATGAAATATCTATTGTGCCTGCTTTTTGTATAACATCGTTTAGATGAGTGCTTATGGCCTGTTGGTCCAGTGCATCTACCTCGTTGGCTTCTGCGTTACCTCCGGCATCAATTATTTCAATGGCTGTTTTTTGCAGGCTTGCAAGGTTTCGGCCTGTTAAAAACACGCGGGCACCAGATGCCGCAAATGCTTTTGCAACCGCACGGCCAATTGAGCCGCCCGCGCCATAAATAACCGCATTTTTATTGTTTAGTAACATAGGCAACATGAAATTACGGAAATTACCTACTACAATAGCCCATAAACCAGGTGTTGCAATTCTAACACCATCCCCTACTTCCAGCCGCCGCCTAAGCTCCTGTAAAGGTTTACCATAGCGGTTAGTTGCTGTAGTTTGTCGCCTATGCTGTTAAGCTGTGCCGCCAGCAGGCTTTGTTCGGAGGTTAACACATCGGTATAATTGGTGGCCGATGAATATTTAAGCAATTCCTTGGTGTAGTCTACTGATTTTTGCAGGTAGGCAATCTGCTCTGTCCGCAGTGATGTTTTTTCAACAGCTGCCTTATAGCTGTACAACGCGTTGGAAACTTCCTGCCCGGCAGTTAATATGGTTTGTTTAAAAGTGGCTAAGTATTCCTCCTGGTTGGCTTTGGCAACCGCCAGCCTTTGCTTGTTAAGCCCTTGGTTAAAAAT
>CAZRDD010000152.1:8316-10525 GCA_964598675.1 uncultured Parafilimonas sp. | reverse complement strand
CACCCAGTTTTTAAGCTTTCCGTTACCCATATTCATCATACCACGGTTAAGGCTTGCCTGTTTCCATGCCTTCCATGCCACACGCTCGCTTATGCTGCTTCCACCGCCCAGTACAGCTTCGTGCCTGTTTTCAAGCAGCAGCTCGTGCAGGTTTATGCGCACAGGGCAAACCTCTGTACAATTACCACACAGGGATGAAGCATAGCTTAAATGCTTATAATCGTTCATGCCCTTTAAATGCGGTGTAATAACGCTGCCTATAGGGCCGCTGTAAGCTGTTTCGTAGGCATGGCCGCCAATGTTTTTGTATACAGGGCAGGCGTTAAGGCAGGCTCCGCAGCGTATGCAATACAGAGCCTCCCGCGTGGCGGGGTTTGCCAGCAGGTTTGTACGGCCATTATCCAGCAGTATAACGTACATTTCTTCAGGGCCATCGGCTTCGCCGGGTTGTTTAGGCCCTGCAACAATGGTATTGTATACGGTTACTTTTTGGCCCGTGCCAAAAGTAGCCAGCAGGGGCCAAAAAAGGTCAAGGTCGGCCAGGGTGGGTATTACCTTTTCAATACCCACAATAACAATATGCGTTTTAGGAAAAGCGCAGCTAAGCCTTGCATTGCCTTCATTCTCGGTAATGGCTACCGCGCCGGCATCTGCAATAATAAAATTGGCACCGGTTACGCCAATTTCAGCGGCCACATATTTCTCGCGCAGTTTTTGCCTGGCCACCAGCGTAAGCTGCTCGGGCGTAAGGTTGGGCGATGTGCCTAATTTTTCGGCAAAAAGCTTTGCCACATCTTCCTTGCTTTTATGCATGGCAGGCGTAACAATATGGTAAGGCGGTTCGCCATCAAGCTGCTGAATATACTCGCCCAGGTCGGTTTCCACACTTTCAATACCCTTCTGCTCTAAATAATGGTTAAGGTGAATTTCCTCCGTAACCATGCTTTTGCTTTTTACAACGGTGCGGCAATTTTTGGCATCGCAAATGCGGCCAATTTCATCCAGCGCCTGTTGCGCCGTTTCGGCCCAAATTACTTTTGCCCCACGGGCGGTTATTCTTTTCTCAAAAAGCTCCAGGCTAACATCAAGGCTTTCTATCGCTTTCCACTTGGCATTTTTAGCACGCTCGCGGGCAAGCATGGTATTGCTGAACTGCTTTTTGCCCTGCACTACTGCCGTATTATACTTGCCTATATTAAAATTTATCTTACGCCTGTGCTCCAGGTCGGCAGATTTTATGGTGCTTTTTGCTATAAAAGAAGATGCTGTGTTTTGCATGTAAATTTGTTTTGTAGGGGGATATTTTAAGCGTTGCAGCCAAACTGCTTTTCATCAATATCCTCACTATTTCATAATGTTTGAACGATTGCTCAAATTATATTCATTTTAAGTTACTTAAGATTTAAAATAGGTTGCACCTGAAAACAGTTCTTACCTTAATTTCCTTTTTTGCAATCCCCATATTATTTTCATAATAAGGCTTGAATGTTGCGCTGTACTCTCCAAATATTTTTTCGCCCGCTTTAAAATCGGGAATTTTATTGAGAAGTAATGATTGTGATGCCGCTTTCACAGTAATCTCTTTAACGTTGAATTGTTTAGTTATTGTATCAATTGCAAAAAGAGGGTTTTGTGCAATTTCTGTAAGCTGTCCAAAATACTTCCCTTCCCTTATACTTATGTCAATTAAATATCCTCCAAAAAAGCCCACAGATGCAGTTATATGTATTGTATCATTTGACTTTGTGTATTGGCAGACCGCAGGTATAAAAAAAGTATCGCGCGGTGATGAATCGTGAAGATTGTTATCTTCCATCCAAACCATCGCAATATTATGGTTGAATAAAGCATTATAAAAGCTATCGTATAATGATCTTTTTGCTTTATTAATTTTCTCGGGATTTCTATTCCAAATGCTGTCCGCTATATTTGGATTGCCTGAAAAAATTTTTGAGGTATCAATATTTGCTGATATTACATAGTCTGTTTTCATTTCACCGTTCTTACAAGCTAACTGAAAACAGAAGAAACCACACAAAATTGAACAGATTTTCATATTTACCCTTTATTCTCCTCCAAATGCTCCGCCGTTGCCTTCAACGTTTCGTAAAACTCTTCGCCGTACTTTCTTATAATGGAGTCTTTTAAAAATATGTATACCGGTACTTTTAACTGTTTGCCGAGTTTGCAGGCAGCCTTGCAGAGGTCC
>CAZRDD010000152.1:0-8306 GCA_964598675.1 uncultured Parafilimonas sp. | reverse complement strand
CTGCCGGGGTTCGTAATTAACATACTCCAGGTCGGGGTCCTGCTTGCTTTTTTGTATACGTATGGGGAAGAGGTGGCAGCTAACAGGTTTTTTCCATTGCAGTTTTCCATCGTTATACGCCTGCTCAATTCCGCATTTTATAATGCCCTGTGCATCTTTATAGCCATAAGCACAAATACCGCCTTCAATGGTGGGGGTTACCCAGCCGTATTCAACATCGTACCTGTATTTGCCGTTTTTTTCAATTTCCTTAATCCCTTCTTTGGTAAGGTAAGGTTTTATAACCTCATAGTGGGCAATAAGTTCTTCCAGCTCTTTTACTTCCAGCGGGGCTCCTGCATCGCCATCTTCGCAGCAGCCACCTTTGCATTTATTAAGGTCGCATACAAACTGCTCTTCAATTACCAGGTCGCTTATAAGTTTGTTGTCTATTGCTATCATAACGTTTCCGTTTCGCCCCTTTCCCCTGAAGGGGATGCCCGCCTCCACTGGTTTTACAGGTGATTATAAAATATACATTGATGAAAGATGAACCAATTTTCAAATATACCCCTGCAAAAATACAGTTACCTGCATTTATTTGGCAGATGTTACTATTTACAGGTAACATAACTTTTGGATAGCTGATACTCCCAGGTAGTCTACTTCCACTTAAACGTGTTAATAAGGTGCCGCATATCTTCTACCAAAAAATCGTTTACCGGCCTAAGGGAGTCCTGGTTGGGGGTGGCATCAAAATACAAGGCCCCACGTAAAAAGTTTTTGGTGGAGTCGGTTAAAAAAAACTGGTTGGCGGTAGCCACATCGCCCTCCACTTTAAAAAACCGGCCATGTATGCCATTGGGTGTTTCCAACAGCGAGTCGCCTATGTAGTCAGCCTTGGCAGAGTGTTTATTGGTCATGTTAAAGGCATCGTTCAGTAGTTTCTCCAGTTTGTTGGGGCCAATAAGTTTGTACGTAACATTTATACGGCCATTAAACTGGGGGAAGTTAACGTTTATCCACCAGGGGTTCTCGGTGGTATCGCCAAAAAAACTGGAGTCTTTTACCACATTTGCGTACACAGGGTACTCAAATGTATAGGGGTAACCGGGCTGGTTAAACACCTGGTATTTTTTTGCGGGAAAACTAATTTTAAAATAGCCCGTTGGCTTTGGCGTGTAGGGTGAATTACAGGCGGCACACAAAAAAATGAGTGCAGCACAAAAAAACATCAAGACAGGGTTGACTACATGCTTACTGTTAAGCCGTACCCCCTGTTTTTCGGTATTTAATGCCTTGCATTCATTTGCATCACTATTTACTACTAATAATTCGCTATTTTCTGCTAACACTTCCATTTGGCTGTACGGGTATTCTCTGTTAAAAACGCGCGGTTTACAATTCAATATTACTAACGGTGGTGCTATTCCGGTTTGGGCTTAATGGTAACTTTTATCTTCTGCAGGCGGTTTTTATCAATCTCCAGCACGGTAAACTCAAAATCGCCACAAGGTACAACACCTTCAACAGCGGGTATTTCGCCTGCAATTTCAAGTACCAGCCCGGCAAGCGATTCGCTTTCGCCTTTTACTGAATCAAATGTTTCTAAGGGCAGTTCCATGTGCTTGCAAACATCGTTAAGCATGGTTTTGCCATCAAAAATATAATTGTAGTCATCCAGCTTTTTAAAAGCACTGTCTTCCTCATCAAATTCATCCTTAATATCGCCAATTATTTCTTCCAGCACATCTTCAAGGGTAACTATGCCGCTGGTGCCGCCAAACTCATCCACCACTACTGCAAAATGTATATGCTTTAACTGAAACTCGTGCAACAGGTCTTTTATAAGCTTTTGCTCATGCACAAAATACGGCGGGCGTACCAGCACATGCCAGTCATAATCGGGCGCGTTGTTTATAAACGGCAAAACATCTTTGGTGTGCAATATACCGGTAACTTCATCCAGGTTTTCTTTGTACACAGGCAGCCTGCTGTAATGCAGGTCTTCAATTCTTTTTACAATATCGCCAAAATTTGTTTTTTCCTCTACCCCGTTTACGTCTAACCGGCTGCGCATAATTTGCTTAACGGTAATATTGCCAAATTTGGCAATGCCCATTAATATATTTTTCTCATCCGGGTTCTCGTTGGAGTAGGTGATGCCTATGGCCTGGTTCAGCTCCTCCAGGCTTGATTGGCCGGTTTTGTTACCAGCCAGTTTAGTTTCAATAATGTCGGTATATTTTACCAGCCAGCCACCCATGCGTTTAAAAGTATAAAATACAATTTCAACCAGCAGGCCCGAGTATTCGGCAAAACGAATATTATTGTTGTTGGCAAGTACCTTGGGCACAATCTCGCAAAACAGTAACAGCAGCGACGTTACCAGCACTATTTTAAGCAAAAAATTGGCAGCCCACATCATGCCACTGGTTAAATGCACTGTTTCATCAACCACCAGGCTTGAGATAATAATGATGGCAATATTGGTTACACTGTTGGCAACCAGCAACGAACCCAGCAGCAGCTTTGGGTGCTCCAGCAGGTCAATTACCCTTTTGTACGATGGCTGCTGTTTTGTTTTAAGCAGGTTAATATCCTTATACGAAAGAGAGAAAAAAGCCACTTCCGCGCCAGAAATTATAAACGAAAACATCATTAAAACCAGCAGTATAATTACGAGAACGGTGGTAGTTTGCGGGTTAAAAGCCGCAAGTAAAGTAGTTGGCAAAATATGTATTGAAGCCAGGTGACTTTCCAAAATGGTTAAGTTTGTTTAAAAAAAGCTTTAAGGTTACATTGTTACAACGTAATACTGTAAGCAATAACTACAAATGAAGCTACACTTTTTTTTAATATCAGTGTTTAAAAAGGCAACCCTTCAGCAGCGTCATCACTCAGTGGGGGTAAATCAGGCCCGGCAAATCCATCGGTAGTATCGTTTGGCAGCGTGCCGTGCGATGGGTAACCGCCCCCATGGCTGTCGCCCCTTTTATCAAGCATTATAAGGTTATCGCCTACTATTTCTGTTGCAAATTTTTTGTTACCCTCTTTATCTTCCCAACTGCGGGTACGCAGCCTGCCTTCTACATAAATAAGGCTGCCTTTGTGCAGGTATTTTTGGGCCAGGTCGGCCAGTCCGCGCCATAAAACAACTGTATGCCATTCTGTTTGCGAAATTAGTTTGCCTGTTCTGTCCTTATAGGTTTCGGTAGTTGCCAAAGGAAATTTAGCTACTGCAATATTGCCTTCCAGATACTGAACGTCGGGGTCTTTACCCAGGTTACCAATTAACATTACCCTGTTTACACCTCTCATACATTTTGTTTTAATTTCCCCAGTTAAAGTAAACTACATTATCTGCTTTTAAAATTAAATAAAAAACAACAAACTGCATGCTTGCGGGCAGGTTTAACAATTAAAAAAGTTGCGCCTGCTTTGCCTTTTGGGCCGTAAACTGGTTAATAAAACCCGGAAAAGGCAATTGCCCCACATCTGCCTTATTAAGCCAGTTACAACCAGGCTGGTTAAGCACGGGGGGTATTGCATCAATATCCACATAAATAAAATAACCTTTTATTTCCTGATGTGTTAATTGCTGCCGCCCTGCACTAAAAATGGTACAATTGCGGCTGTTTGTTATACCCAATTGGCTATTTAACCATTCTTCCACCAGGGCAGGCGTCCACTTTGGGTTATCCGGCGTTTCAACTAAATAATATTCAAACAGGTTTTGCCAAATATCTTTTCCTGTTCTTTTAAAAACCAGCGTTTTGCCTGCACAATTCAAAACAACATACGTAAACCAGCGTGTTTTACGCAGCAGGTTTTTTTGTTTAACGGGCAAACTGTTTACCTTACCACTGTGCCAGGCTCCGCAAATTGTTTGCAGTTGGCAAGTATTGCACAACGGCAGCGCAGGCTTGCATACAGTAGCGCCAAAGTCCATAATGGCTTGGTTGTAGGCACCTGGGTTTTGTGTGTACAGCAACTTGCCTGCCAAACTGTTAAATATGGGTAAGGCTTCTTTACTGTCAACAGGTGTTTCAATAGCATGTGTGCGTGCAAGTACGCGCAAAACGTTTCCGTCAATAACCGGGTAGGGCAGGTTAAAACAAAACGATGCGATGGCCGCGGCGGTGTAAGCACCCACCCCTTTTAAAGAAAGTATGGTTTGGTAGTCGCTAGGAAAAATGCCACCGTAAGTACCTGTAATAAGCCGTGCCGTAGCCAGCAGGTTTTTGCAGCGGTTATAATACCCCAACCCTTCCCACAGTTTAAAAACTTCATTATCGTCAGCCGCAGCCAGTTGTGTTATGGTTGGGTATTGCTTAACAAAGCGTTCAAAGTAAGCCCAGCCTTGTTCAACCCTGGTTTGCTGTAAAATTACTTCGCTCAACCAAACCTTGTATGGGTCTTTCTCTCCCTTCCAGGGCATTTGCCGGTGGTTATTGTTAAAATGCCATTGCATTAATAGTTGTGTAAATGCCTGTTTTGCCATGTAGTTACAAAATTGGGGGTTAAAACAATACGTATACCAGCATAATAAAATTAACAATGCCGCCGGTTATGCCAAATGCTTGCCGTTCAACCCCAAACGCCTAATAATTTTTTATATTTTTAATTTCTTTAAACAAGCTTTTGTTATATTTGGTAAATTAAAAAAGCATTTTACAATTAAACAAAACCAATATGAGAAAGTCTGATATCATTAACAATATTTCTGATAAAACAGGCATACCCAAAGTGGATGTTTTAGTAACGGTGGAAACCCTGCTTAAGGAAATTAAAGAAAACCTTGCCAAAGGCGAAAATATTTATGTAAGGGGGTTTGGTAGCTTTATTACCAAAAAAAGGGCTGCTAAAATAGGCAGGAACATTAAAAAGAATGTTGCCGTTAACATTCCCGAGCATTTTATACCGGCATTTAAACCTTCCAAAGAATTCGTTAACGAGGTTAAGCAAATGCACAATACACAGTAACTTTGCCGGATAATTTTGCATTTGTGAAAAAACAACAGACCATTCTTGTATCCGCAGGTTTTATAATTCTTGTTTTATTATTTTTTTTTGGCCAAACAACTCCGCCTCCTAAAGTAAATACCCCTGCCCAGCCTGCCGCCGCTGAAGCAAGTGGTAATATGCCAGTAATATCTACAGCAGACGTAATTGCAAAAGCCAAGAAACCCCTTACACAACAACAGGTTACGCGGTTAATGGCGCTTGAAAATGGCGTGGTGCGCGGCGATGTAAAAGCACAGCAAACCGGGGTATACAGAGAGCTTGCCAGATTTTGGGGCGATACCGGCAGGCAACCAGCCATAAGCGCTTTTTATATTGGAGAAGCAGCTAAGTTGGAAAATTCTGAAAAAAACCTCACCTTTGCTGCCCATTTGCTTTTAGAGAGGCTTATGGCGGAGGAAGATGCATCCCTGCAAACATGGGAAGCTACACAGGCAAAGGCTCTTTTTGAACGCTCGCTTGAGTTAAATCCCGCCAATGATTCTTCTAAAGTAGGCTTAGGCGCTTGTTACCTGTTTGGCAATATTTCGGCCAACCCTATGCAGGGTATTTTGGCTATAAGGCAGGTAGCCGCTAAAGACTCCAGCAACATGTACGCACAAATGATGTTGGGGTTGGGAGGTATTAAAAGCGGGCAGTACGACAAGGCAATTGAAAGATTTTTAATTGTTGTTAAAAAACAGCCCGGTAACCTGGAAGCAGTTTTTAGGCTTGCTGATGCTTACGAACGCAAAGGCGATAAACCTAATGCGGTACACTGGTATAAAATTGCCCAGCAATTGGTGGTAATACCAGAAGCAAAAAAAGAAATTGGCGACAGGATAAAAACATTGCAATAACAGTTATCAATAAACAAAATTCATTTAATTATGCCTTGTGGTAAAAAAAGAAAGCGTCATAAAATTGCGACGCACAAACGCAAAAAGAGACTAAGAAAAAACCGCCATAAGAAGAAAAACAAATAGTTCTTCTTAAAAATAATACAGCAATGCCCTGCACAGCAGGGCATTGCTTACTTACACAAGCTACCCTTTTTATCAGCAACTTTTACCTTTTCCTTTCCTAACAAGGCAGAATAGTGTTGTGTATGATTGTTTGGACAGAACATTACAGTATTGTATTGCCTTTACAATACGCTGAATCATTTATTAAAAGTTGCATTTTGTGAACAAAGAACTTATTATTAACGCAGCCCCCAGCGGTGTTGAAATTGCATTGCTGGAAGATAAAAAGCTGGTAGAACTGCACAACGAAAAGCTGGATGCCAATTTTGCAGTTGGAGACCTTTACTTAGGTAAGGTTAAAAAGCTTATACCCGGCCTTAACGCAGCCTTTATTGATGTCGGCTTTGAAAAAGATGCCTTTTTACATTATACCGATTTAAGCCCTTATGCACGCTCTCTGTTGAAGTTTACACAAATATGCATGTCAGACAAAAGCCCCGACCTGTTTGATTTTGCAAAATTTAATGTAGAACCCGAAATTGTAAAAACCGGCAAAATTAATGAGGTACTAAACGGCAAGCCTAACATACTTGTACAAATACTTAAAGAACCCATTGCTGCAAAAGGCCCAAGGCTTAGTTGCGAAATTTCGTTACCCGGCCGTTTTGTAGTAATTACCCCTTTTAACGACATTGTTGCTGTTTCCAAAAAAATTCATTCATCAGACGAGAGAAAGCGCCTTCAAAAAATTATTGAATCCATAAAGGTTAAAAACTTTGGGGTTATTGTACGCACCGCAGCCGAAGGTAAAAATACCGCCGAGCTGCATGAAGACCTTTTAAGCCTGGTTGAAACCTGGAAAACCATACAGCGCAACCTTAAAAATGCGCAGCCCCCTGCCAAAATATTAAGTGAGCAGGATAAAACCACCAGCATTTTACGCGACCTGCTGAACGAAGACTTTAACCGCATAATTACCAACGATAAAAATATTTATAACGATACAAAAACTTACATTCAAAAAATTGCCCCAAACAAGTCGGAGATTGTATCGTTACACAATAATGGCCTGCCTATTTTTGATCAATATGGCATAAGCAAGCAGGTTAAATCATCCTTTGGCAAAACGGTTAACTTACACAGCGGTGCTTACCTTATTATTGAGCATACCGAAGCCCTGCACGTAATTGATGTAAACAGCGGTTACAAAAGCGTTAGCAACAACCAGGAAGAAAATGCGCTTGAAACCAATATGGAAGCTGCAGAAGAAATATCGCGGCAATTACGCCTGCGCGATATTGGTGGTATTATTGTGGTTGATTTTATTGATATGAAGCTGCCTGATAACAAAAAGAAGCTTCAGGATGCTATGGAGAAATTCATGCATACAGACAGGGCTAAACATGCGGTGCTGCCAATATCAAAGTTTGGGCTTATGCAAATTACCCGCCAGCGCATGCGGCCAGAGGTAAACATTAATACCTCTGAAATTTGCCCAAGTTGTAATGGTACGGGTAAAATAACCTCTACCTTTTTGCTGGAAGATGAAATTGAAAAAAGGCTGCATTACCTGGTTACCCACCAGCATAAAAACCTAACCATACTGGTGCACCCAATTGTATATTCCCATTTAACCAAGGGCTTTTTCAGCAACATTCGCCGTACATGGCAGCGTAAACTTAAAACGCCCATTAAAATAAAACCTAACTCCGATTACTATTTTACTGAGTTTAAGTTTTTTGATGCCAACGATGAGGAAATAAAATTTTAGCCTTCCCCCCCACTACATTTAATTAAAAAGCCCCTTATTGTACAACCAATAGGGGGCTTTTAGTTTATATTATGTAAAACAGCTTTTTAGCTGTTAAAAGGCAAAACAATTTTCAGGCCTGCGGGCTTTGCCCGTAACATGTAAGCCTAAAAATCTAAGCCAAGGGCAAAATAATACATTGGTTTGCCACGGAAAAACCCATCCATAGGCCAAGCTGTATCAAACTTAAGAAAATAGCCCAGCAGGGTGCTGCGTGCGCCAAACCCATAACCCCCTGCAAACGGCCCAACACCACCAGCACGTTGGCGTACTGTAACAGGCGCTTCGGTAAACACATAAGTTGGCCTTTCAATATTTTTAACGGAGCCTTCCCAGGCGGTACCCAGGTCAATAAACTGTACCAGTTGAAAATTTCTAACAAAAGCGTTGTTTATTGGCTTGTTAAAAAAGGTGGTAAACACCGGCAACCTTACCTCGCTGTTTATTACCACTGCATTGTTACCGTGTGCAACGTTTTGTTGAAAACCACGCATATTTAGTTCCAGCGACTGAAATGCGTAGTTTTGGCCAGCGTTAACTTGGTTAGC
>CAZRDD010000151.1:0-10614 GCA_964598675.1 uncultured Parafilimonas sp. | reverse complement strand
CATCATCCAGCATGGCTTTCTCTATTTTGCCGTCCGCGTTTCTAACAAATTCAAGTTCTGTTTCCATTACCTTCAGAAAAAAATGGTGGTCGTTTTCAGCGTAAAGGGTGGTTTTGGGCAGGTTTACGGTGGGCGATGTTACTTTAAGCTTTCCATTTTCAAGGGTAACAATGGCTTTAAGCCTGCCATCGTATTCGCCGGTAAACTGCTGTAAATAACTGGTTGGCAGCTTTACCGTTTGGCGGTAAGGGGTGTAGCCTTCCCATTGCCAGGGTATGGTTAAGCCTGCAATTTTTTCAACCAGCTCTTTAAACATGCTTTCGCCATTGTCGCTGTTGGTCATTATAATCAGCGCATAGCCTTTACCGGGTATGGCTATGGTGTAATGCTGCCAGCCATTGCCATGCCCTTCCTTAAAAAAAGCCTGTCCGTACGGGGTGTTAAACAAGCCCCAGCCCAGCCCGTAAGCCAGTTGTATGCTTTTGTACAGGCTGGTAGTATCGTTGTTGAGTGATGGAAACTGGTGCTTTGTGAATATACCAATCTGCGGACTGAACATCTGCCGCTTTGCCTTTGCGGAAAGCCCCCTGCCCCGCAGTACCGCTGTTATAAAACGGCTGTAATCGGCTATGGTGGTGGTCATGGAGCCTGCTGCATTTTCTTTTACGGGTTTATACAATATGGTGGTATCCTCATTCATAGTATGGCCCCAGGCACAATTGCTGTTAAAAGCTGGCTGCCATAAAAAGCTGGTGTGCTGCATGCCAAACGGTTTAAAAATGTACTGTTGCGCAAGTGCCTCCAGCTTTTTGCCGGTAATGGTTTCAACAACCAATTGCAGCAGGTATAACCCCTCACCCGAATAGGCATAACGCTGGCCGGGGGTAAAAAATATCTCCAGCTTGTTGTTATCGTTAGGGTTATACTCCCGCCAGTTAGGGAAACCCGTAGTATGGCTAAGGCAGTGGCGGGCCGTTATCAGCTTCCAGCGTTCGTCCCCTGCAAGGTCTTTATAGTTGTCATATTCCGGCAGCGGCTTGGGCAGGTATTGGTACAGTGGTTTATCAAGCTTTATTTTGCCCTCATCGGCCAACTGCAAAACCAGGTACGCAAACAACGGCTTTGCTAACGATGCCGCATAAAAACCAGTTACCGTATCGTTATACGCCTGTGTAACGGCATTTTTATAGCCGTAGCCTTTGGTGTATGTAATGTTATTGTTGTTGATTATGCCAATGCACATACCGGTTACCTCGGCAGTATCCATCAGCTTTTTTATAATGCTGTCAATAGTTGTGGCCGTTAGCGCTTTTCCACCTGGTTGTACGGCGGCAGGCTTTTGTGCGTTAAGGGTAAAGCAGGCTGTTATTATCAGCGGCAGCAGTGTACAAAGTATTTTATTCATGGTAGAGTATGTAGTAATGCAGGGCAATACTCCTAAAAAGGAGAAGCTTAACCTACTCAAATCGGGATTTGAGTAATCTTTTTGCAAAAATGAGTACTGATTAAGGCATGGCGGGTATCCCTTTGCGGAATGCAGTGGGTGACATGCCGGTAACCTGTTTAAACGTACGCTGAAAAGTGGCAAGGGAGTTAAAGCCGCAATCGAAAGCCAGGCCTGCTATGGTAAGGTTATCAGCACCAGGTTGCTGCATTTTTACTTTGAATGCTTCTACGCGGTAGTGGTTTACAAACTCGTTAAAGCTTTTTTGCAGGTGCTGGTTAAGCACGTACGAGATGGTTTTGGCAGGCAGCCCCGTGCGCTGCGCCACTGCATCTACCGTAAGGGCTGGATTAAGGTACAGCGTATCTGCCTCCATGCTTTTTACAAGCGCCAGCGCCGCCTGTTGAATGGCCGCAGGTGAAAGAACGGGTAGCGCAGCGACAGCCTTTTTTTCAGCAGGGCTGGTTTGTGCAGCCATAAACCCTTTTATGCCAAGCCAGTATATAAGTAAGGCCATGGGTATATAAAGCGGATACCATTCAACGGCATCAAGCAGTTTGTTGGTATAGCGGGGTATAATGTATGGTATTAAAAACAACAGCCATATACCCTGGAAAACCGTAAAAACGCGCACCATTTGCTGTAACCACTGCATGTTGGGTGGCAGGTTGCCCGATTTTTTTATGCTTGAAAGATACCGGGCTGAATACCATAAATACACAGTAAGTGATACCCAGCGGGGTATATCTGCATATACATTATAGGTATCAATAAATTCGCCAACAGGGCCGGGGTTGTTTTTGATGAGTTTTAGCACGATGCCAATAACATAACCAATGACGATTAATGCGGGTACAAAATCAATAACAGTGCTGTAAAAATGCGGGCGTTGTTTGCGGGATATTTTAAAAGAAGGCTCAGCACTGGCTTTTATGTAAAAATAAATAAGCGGCCCCAGGGGCATAATCACCACGAGGGGGATAATGTCTGCAAGAAAGCGGATAAGGTCGTAGCCAAACCACCCGTTATAATCGCCATACAGGTTAAAACAGGCCAAAGAGATAAGCAGGATAAGTACAGCCAGTATTTTGCCGGGGTGTTGATTTTTTTTAGAAAAACACAGCAGGCCGCTCACAATAAAGCCCTGCAGCGCACCCAGCAGAATGAGTATGTTTAAAAATGCAGGGAAGCCGCGCATAGTTAGCTGTTTGCTTGTTTACACACCAAATCTAAGGCTCAATTCACAAACAAATAAAGGCCCGGGGCCATACACCACTTAAATATGTGTGAAAATGTATTGCCCGTACAACAGGTTAACCATAAACTAAAAAGCCGCCATCATCTTACTAAATCCGCTTAATCAAATACCTGTTTGTTCAGGTGCTTAAAGGCTTCCATAGCACCTAAGTATTCGCAGGTGCGGGCACCGGCTTTGTTGCCGTTTAAAATAATAGTACTCCAGTCCTGCACGGTTAAGGCCGCAATTTCATCAGGCGTTTTTTCGCAAAGCTGGTACAGAACTGCGCCAACAAAAGCATCCCCCGCGCCGGTGGTATCTACCGGTTTAACGGGTATGCTTGGTACTATATGGGTGGCCTGGTTAATACCAGCCATTGCACCTTCCTTGCCCAGGGTAATGGTAAACACAGCTTTGGTTTTTTCCAGGAAAACGGCAGCCGCTTCATTTACAGTAGGGCAGCCGGTTATAAGCATGGCTTCCTCATCGCTCACCTTAAAAAAGTTACACTCCCGTAAAAAATGCCAGGACTGGTCAATAAACGTTTGGGTATTGTTTTTAAACAGCAGGTGCCGGTAATTGGGGTCGAAGCTTATGAAAATGTTTTTGTCAATGGCTTTTTGCAGCAGCCTTTTGTAAGCCTCCTGCAAGGGGCCGGGCAAAAAAGCGGTGGCCGAACCAAAATGTATAATGGAAACATCCGCCAAATCAATTACTTCAATTTCTTCTTTGGTAAGCTGGCCATCGGCCCCGCGGTTAAATACAAAATCGCGCTCACCATCTTCCATCAGCGATACAAAGGCGAACGTGGTAAAATAGCTGGCATCCTGCAACATCCACCGGGTAGATACACCAAACTCCTCCATCACATCCACCAATTGTTTACCAAAAGGGTCGTTACCCACCTTGGCCGATAGTTCAACGGTGCCGCCCAAAGCTGCCACCGCCGCCGCCACATTGGTAGGCGCACCGCCTGGTTTTTTTAAAAAATTTTCCCCACGGGCTAAGGTTTTGCCCTTGTCGGTACAAATCATATCAATCAATGCTTCACCTATGCACAGTATTTTCATAAATTGGTGTATTTAGTGACCAACAGCAACAGGTTTTAATATGGTGCCTGCGGCTGGTTTTTTATAAGTTACAAATGTTGTTGCAATCGATGCTAAAAGTAAAAGGATGCCTGCAAAACGAATAACATTTTCAGGTTTTTTGTCAAGTATTGTATTATATAAGCCTTCCAATGTCGCAGTTTCTATCAGCATTGGTATTACGATAAACATGTTGAATATACCAAGATAAACGCCCGTTCTTTCAGCGGGAATGCTCCCGGCAACCATTACGTAAGGCATGCTCATCATACTAGCCCAAGCAACACCTAAACCCATCATAGGTAGAAATAGCATGTACTTGTTCTCAATCGAAGGGTAAAATAATAGAGAAATGCCAACTAAAAGCAAACAGGCCATGTGTACTTTTTTTGCCCCGAATTTTAATGCAATACGCACTAATACAAATGAGGATAAGAAAGTTATGGCGTTATATAAGGCATTGCATTGATTAGCCCACAAATTTGCAGAAACAAAAGCATCTGACTTGGGGTCAGTGGTATGAAATATAACCTTAGCAACGCTAAGTGAGTTATACTGCCAGTAACAAAACATGGCATACCACTGAAAAAACATCATCACCGCTAATTGCCACATGGCCTTAGGCATGGTACCAATTGCACTAAAAATTTCCTTAAAAGCATCCAGAATACCTGATTTGGCGTTTCTTATAGCCTGAATTTCTTCATCCGAAGGCTTTAACTCAGGAGTGGACTTAATACTTACCATTACAGAACCTATAGATGCAACAGCGCCAATTAAGAATGCAGCCATCGTTATATTAGGTATGTTGTTTGCCATCCTTCCTTTAAACAAACCGAAATACACAAGAACGGAGGGTGTTAGGTAGGCAAGGGTTTGGCCTAAGCCAGTAAAAGCACTTTGCATTAAAAACCCTAAGGAATGCTGACTTTTGTCAAGTCGGTCGGAAATAAAAGCCCTGAATGGTTCTTGTGCTACGTTGTTAGATGCATCAAGTATCCAAAGTAAACTGGCAGCCATCCAAACAGCACTGCTAAAAGGCATAAGCAATAATCCAATACTTGCAACCAACGCCCCAACAAAAAAGAAAGGTGTCCTTCTGCCCCATCTCGTCCAGGTTTTATCGCTCAATGCGCCTATAATTGGTTGTATTATCAAACCTGTAACAGGGCCTGCCATCCATAAAAAAGCCAATTTTTGTGGATCGGCACCTAAGTAACTATAAATTGGGCTCATGCTGCCTTGTTGGAGGCCAAAACTGTATTGGATGCCGAAAAAGCCAAAATTCATCATCCATATCTGCCAAAAACTCAGCCGGGGTTTGAGTAAAGACATAGCAAGCAAGTTAGTTTGAGAAATAAAAGGATTACAGTTTACAATAATATACACACTGTACTGCTGTACAATGATAATAATAATTGGCAAAAAGCAACAAAAAATCAGTTGTATTTAAAAGGCTTACCAAATTAGTGCCTTATTTGTTAAGGCTTGCGGGGCAAAAACACATAAAAGGCTGCACAAGGTCCCATTTGTTATTTTACCAAAGGCACTAAAAAACCTAATATTGTGTAAAACAAATTCATTTTCAATCCTTTTTTATGACTTTATGTAGAAAGGCATGGCTTACATGTGTGCTGGTTGGTTTGGTAAGTATATCCTATGCACAACAGCATTATGCTAAAACCCTTTTGTGGCGCATTACAGGCAACGGCCTGCAAAAACCCTCGTACCTGTTTGGCACCATGCACCTTACCGATAAGCGGCTTTTTAATTTTGGAGACTCAGTGTACAACGCCATTGAAAAAACCGACGGCCTTGCCATGGAAGTAAACCCCGATGAAATGGTGGCTTACATGTTAAACAAAATGATGGACGATGCCACCAGCGGAAAAAAGCTACAGGAGATTTTAAAAGGCGACGACTATAAAAAATACAGTGCACGCCTGGCAAAAAAATTTAATAAACCTGCCGATGAAGTTACCACCACCGATGTTTATAAGGAAAAAAACAAGTGGATGACAGAGTATATGCAAAAAGGCGAAATGCCCACTTTTGTAGATGCTTACCTGTACAACATTGCTAAAAGGCAGGGAAAGTGGTTGGGCGGTATTGAAGATATTAGCGACCAGGCTGGGCTGCTGGAAGATTTGGTAGATAAATCGGACGTGCAATACCTGCTGGCCGATAAAAAAGGCACCGGCTATGACGGGGATGATGCCGGTATGGAGAAAATGATAAATACCTATAGCAGCCAGGACCTTGAAGCCATTGAAAGCCTTACCAATAATATGTCTTCCCCCGAAAAGAGAGACAGAATATTTATAAGGCGCAATATTAAAATGGCCCGCCGTATAGACAGCCTTGCCGCCTTGCGAAACATGTTTTTTGCCATTGGTGCGGGCCATTTACCCGGCGACAGTGGTGTAATAAGCTTGTTACGTGCCAGGGGATTTGTGGTAGAGCCTGTTATATCCGACAAAAAAATTGCTTCTGCCGATTACAAGTTTAAAGAAGTGGAAATACCTTGGGTGGAAGTTAAAGACGAACAAGGCTTGTACACTGCAAGTATGCCCGGCAACCCCACACCAATAAAGATTTTGGGGCTTTTGGATATGAAATTTTTAGTAGATATTTTTAATATGGCTGGTTACTATACAATGGCGATAGTTAATCCAGGCTCGGAAGAGAGCCCCGACAGTTTGTATAAAAGAGTGGTAACAGGGATGCTTAAGGAAGACAGGCCATTGCCGTATAAAAGCCTTGTAAAGAATGGTGTTGAAGGGCGGGAATACACTTTTAGTAAGGAAGGTTACACCATACGGATGCAACTTTATTTAGGCAATAAGGCGGTGTATATGGCAGGAATGTATGCCATGAAAAAGGAGGCAGCCACCTCAGCCAATGCAGATAAATTTTTTAATTCCCTTACACTAAATAAAAACTATTCAGTAACAGCTAAAACCGTTAAATATACCGATACCATTATGGGGGTTGGTTTTAATACCCCTGTTAAACTGGATTATAATAAGCAATTAAGTAATTCGACTAATTCGCCCGGCTGGAAAATATCGGTTTATACTGGTATGGATGCAAATACAGGCAGTTTTATTATGCTGTTTTCAAAAGAAGTGGAAGCGGGCAACTTTATATTGAGCGACAGTACTGTTATTAACCAGGCAATCAGGAATATAGGGCTGCAGTATGATAAAATTACAGTAACAGATACTACCATACAGGGTTATAATGTAAAGGATGTAACGGGCCATAGCCTAAAGAAAAACCTGTTAGTGCGCCTGTATAACACCATATTAGGCAACAGAAACATCTTGCTGTTTGTTGTTTCTGATTCCGCTGGTATGTATAGCCCTGCGTTGCAAAATGTATTTAAAACATTTACATTTTTACCACGTTCAGGCACAGGGTTGTGGAAGCAATATTCCTCTCCCGACAATGCTTTTGCTACCGTTGCGCCATCTGCGTTCCACGATTTTACAAATGCAGATGGAAGCAGCCTGCAACGGGTGGCGTACGATACTGCTACAGCAACATCTTATGTAGTAATTGCCGATACACTTGGCAAGTATGCCTGGGCGGAAAGTGATAGTGCTTTTTGGGAAAAAGAAGTGCTCAGGTGGAAAAATGAGGATAGCATAATATCGTCAGCCGTTGTAAAAAATGGTACACTTGCCGGCAGAGAGCTGTTGCTTAAAAGTAAAACCGCAGTTAACGTATACAAACGCAAGCGGCTGGTGCTGAACGGTAACATTATTTATGAACTTGCTACTTTTGGCGACAGGGGCCTCCTGTATTCTGATGTTTCCAATGAGTTTTTTGAGGGCTTTACAATGTCTGCGCCTGCAAAGCCAGATGCGGTATTTACCTCAAAAGCATCAATCCTTCTGGCAGACCTTTCTTCGGCAGATTCTGCCACCAGTTACCAGGCTTACAGGGCTGTTTACGATGCCCCGTTTACAGCAAAGGATTTACCCATGCTGCACCAAGCCTTGTTTAAACATTATCCTCCGCCAGGTGGTTACAGCGATTCGGCAGTAATTAACAGAAGGTTGGCAGATAAGCTGGCA
This sequence comes from uncultured Parafilimonas sp., assembly GCA_964598675.1. GTDB lineage: Bacteria > Bacteroidota > Bacteroidia > Chitinophagales > Chitinophagaceae > JABDFW01. The sequence goes on along the minus strand of CAZRDD010000151.1, from coordinate 2,763 downwards.
ACATTGCAAAGCCCGGAAACGATTGCTTTTGTAAAAGGAAAATATGGCGCTTTTTCGGGTGCAGAGGAAGGTTTTAAGAGCATAGCGCTTGATTTGATAACGGGCATACACACCGAAGAAAGCTATGCAGCATTTACTGAATTGCTGCAAAAAAATCCACTAACGGTGCAACCTTCATACACTGTTAAATCAAACCTTAGCGACAGCCTTTCACTAACCACAAAAATTTACCCAGCCCTGCTTAAACTTTCCGGCGATACGCTTTGGGCACCATTGGTGGCAAATATTACGTTAAACCTGCTTGATACTGGTTTTGTAGATATTAAAACAGCAGCTGTAGCTGAAAGCGACTTTATAAAATCGGCACGGTTACTTTTACCTGCCCTTAAAATTAATGAGGGTAGTAACTATAATATCACTTACTTAACCAACCTGCTGGGTAAATTTAAAACCCCTGCAAGCTTAGCGGTGTTGCAGGATTACCTGGCTGTTAAAGATAAATACCTTAAAAAGAATGTTGTGAAGCTGTTGCTGCAAAACAACAAACCAGTGGCAGCGCCCATTATACTGGGCCTGGCTAAAGATATTGAAATAAGAAGGGATTTTTACGATGACCTTAAAGAAGTAAAAAAGCAAGCTCTTTTTCCTGCGCAGTATTTAACACAGCAGTACTTTGCCGAATCGCTGCTGTATTCCGCTGCCTCTGGGGATGATGACGACAACCCGCCTGGCAAGCTAACTTTCCTTTCTAAGAAAACAGGTAAATTCAAAGACAAAAATTACACTTTTTACCTGTTTAGGGTACAGTATGGTGAGGATAAAGACACCTCCGTTTATTTGGGCATTGCAGGTGGTTATACCATAGGCAGCACCAGCCTTGAAACGACTGAATATTTAAGCGGCCTTTACTACGATAATAAATACAACCCGCTAAAAATAACCGAACAGTTTAACGCTTACCTTAAAAAACGCGAAAGCGATTCGGAAGAAGAGCAATAGACCTAGTTAAGGGGTTAATAATAACTTTCAACAAATGCGTACAGGTTAAAATGGGTGCCTGTACGCATTTTTATTTGCTCAAAAAGCTGCTTTTTGGTTATACCACGCATTTTTTTCTGTTGTATAAGCATAAAAGCCCTGTCGGCCAGCAGCCAGTATTTTTTATCGGTAGTATGTACTGTTTGCAGGTGCGCCAGTATTTTATTATAAAGGTTTTCCACGCCCAGCCTGCTGGTTGCTGTAGTTTTTACCACTTCAATTTCTGTTTGTTTTTTTGCAAAAGCAGGAGCCAGCATCATGCGCAGGTTTTTTTCAAAGTTGTCGGCACCGGGCCGGTCTGCTTTGTTTACCACAAAAATATCAGCAATCTCCATCAGCCCGGCCTTCATGGTTTGCACCTCATCGCCACCCTCGGGTACCATCACTACAACAGTAGTATCTGCAAGGCCCGCTATTTCAATTTCGCTTTGCCCAACACCCACCGTTTCAACAATAATTACATCAAACGGTGCCGCCTTCATCACCTCGGTAATTTCAATTATTTTGGGGTTAAGTCCGCCAAGGCTGCCACGGCTGGCCAAACTGCGTATAAAAACAGCGGGGTTGCTGTACCATTCGCTCATACGTACCCGGTCGCCCAGCAGGGCTCCCATGTTAAACGGGCTGGATGGGTCAACACATAACACGCCAACTTTTTTGTTTTGCTGTACATACTGCTGTATCAGTGCATCCACCAGCGTGCTTTTGCCCGCGCCGGGGGGGCCGGTAATGCCCACTATTTTTGTATCGTGCACGGGCAAGTGGGCAAGCAGTTGTGCATAATCACCGGCTTCGTTTTCCACCAGCGATATGCTTCTTGCCAATGCCTTTACATTGCCTTGTACTATTTGGTTGATGAGCTGCTGATACATATTAGCGTTCTTCTGTATTGCCCAGGCAGGTGCAAATGTCAATATCTTATGTTACACTACCTGGCAACAGGGGGCAAAATAAGCTTTTTTGGTAAGTGCTGTGGCTTATGGTTAATACGGCCCTCAAATTGGTTGCTGCAATGCCGCAGTAAAAACCATTTGCTTTAACGCTTGTTTTTCAGCTGTTATCAGCATCTTTGCCGCATAATTTTTTGTAATGAAAAAAGCAGCACTTATACCAGCGCGTTATGCGGCTACCCGTTTTCCGGCCAAGCTAATGCAAATGCTGGGCAGTAAAACGGTTATAAGGCATACCTACGATAACACGGTTGCTACCGGCCTGTTTGATGAAGTAATTGTTGCTACTGACAGCCCCGTTATTTACGATGAAATAACCAGTAATGGCGGCAAAGCGGTAATGAGCAAAAAAACACACGAAAGCGGCAGCGACCGTATTGCAGAAGCGGTGGCTGATATGGATGTAGATATTATAGTAAATGTACAGGGCGATGAGCCTTTTGTAAAACGGGAACCGCTGCAAAAACTACTGGAGGTATTTGAAGGTGCGCATGGAGAGAAGGTACAGGTGGCCAGCCTGATGCAGGAATTGAAAAGCGAAAAATTTATAGCAGACCCTAACTATGTTAAAGTAGCGGTTGACAAAAATTGTAATTCGCTGTTCTTCAGCAGGTCGGTAATACCATACCCGCGTAACAGGGAGCTGCCCATTGTTTACTACGAGCATATTGGTGTATACGCTTTTAGAAAGCAGGCCCTGCTGGATTTTACCAGTTGGCCTATGACACCACTGGAGGCTGCAGAAAAAGTTGAATGCCTGCGATACCTTGAAAAC
>CAZRDD010000150.1:0-10726 GCA_964598675.1 uncultured Parafilimonas sp. | reverse complement strand
TTTAACCAGTGCCAATAACCCTAAGGAAATTGAGCATAAAATAATCTACTCCATTCTTAACCGCAAACCCAAACGTGCCGATATTTATTGGTTTGTGCATGTGGAAGTGCTGGATGACCCCTATACCTGCGAGTACGTGGTAGACCATATAATACCCAACGATATTATAAGGGTTGAATTTAGGTTAGGCTTTAGGGTTGAGCAAAAAATAAACCTGTTGTTCCGTAAAGTGGTAGAAAACCTGGTGGAAAATAAAGAGGTAAATATTACCAGCCGTTACGAAAGCCTTGAACGTAACAACGTAGTGGGCGATTTTCAGTTTGTGGTGATGGAGAAGTTTCTCTCCAACGACAATGAGCTGCCGTTTACTGAAAAAATCATTATGAAGATATACTTCTGGCTGAAAGAAATCAGCCTTAGCGAGGAGAGGGGTTTTGGCCTTGATACCAGCTTTGTAACCGTTGAGAAGTTTCCACTGATAGTATCACCAGTGTCAATTACCTCGTTGAGAAGGATTTACCATGATAATGAGTAAACAGCCTTAATGCTACGGGCAAATGATGGCCTGGCTGAAAATAGCCTGCGGAAAATATGAGAGTTGCCCGGTTGTTTGTTGCAGAATATAGATGGCCGGTAATGTTTTAAAACCCAAAAGCGGTATAGCTGTAAATAAGGCTATACCGCTTTTATTATGTGGGATGATTGAAAGGGTAATGGCTGCTGTAAAAGCTGCTAAAAAAATGCACAGCATAAAATGCAATGCCCGCTTTTAAAATAGGGAATTTTTGTATTGCCAGTTTAATAAATTAGCTATACCGCGTACTAAAAGCTATACTACTTTAAATGCCGCAAAATAGTAGTTATTGGCTGCGGCAATAAGCTCCAGATTAATGTAAAAGGACTGCGTAAAGTCAGTAAAAGCTTTAAATTCATGGGTGGGTACACCAAACTCATCAAAGAAAATGATGTCTCCTTTTTTTAAATACGGTGCCATAGATGCAAGGCTGTATAAGGTTGCCGTATAAAGGTCGGCATCCATCATCAATACATTTCTTTTGGTTTTGTCAAGCTCCTGTGTAAATGCTGGTACTGTTTGTTGAAACAAACCCTGGTAAAATTTGCCCCTTCTGTCGTTAATTTCGGGAATTTTATTGTCGTTGCTAAAAGCTCCCTTTTTAAAACTGCCCCAGTCTTCTGGTAAGCCGTCAAAGGTATCAAAACCGTAAAACCGGCTGTCAGCGTTTTTATTTTCATTCAAAAACCATCTGAAAGATTCGCCAGTTGCTACGCCAAATTCAATGTAATTAATGCCGTCATACAGCTTTTCCTGCTCCATAACCCACTTGTACATTGGGTATCTTTTTTTATAATCCCATTTTGAAGGAAAATCATTGTACGCAACTTTCCTGTTTTTGCCAATCCACTTTGATAGTTGGGTTAGATAGTAAAGATTAAAACATATTGATGAAAAAAGACCAAAAATCACATGCAAATGCAGATAACTAAAAGCCATTTTAGTATACCGTATAAAAAATAATTTCATTGGATAAAGGACGGAAATTTCGTTGTATTATTCAAAAAAAAATCAATCGGCTAATTGATAAGCTTTCGTTGGAGTATAAAATATCATATGTTTGCGCACAAAATAAAAATAATGAAAACCCTAAAAACCCTGCTGTTGGTGGCTATATTATTTTCCATCAACGCTTGTCAGAAAGATGCTGATAAACCTTCAAATGTTGTACCCGTTTCTAATGCCGGAAATGATTCGGTGATAACACTGCCCACAAATACCTTTACTTTATCGGGATCGGGAAAAGATGCAGATGGAAGTGTTGTTGCTTATTTGTGGAGCCAGGTATCAGGCCCAGCTTCTACTATAATCACCAATCCCGGATCGCCCTCAACATTGGTATCCGGTTTTGTTGCTGGTAAATATGTTTTTCAGCTTATGGTTACCGACAACGACGGAGCAACAGGTGTAGATACCGTTTCGGTAACAGTAAAACCTTCGCCAATTATCACGCTTACTTTGGCTCCTGCCAAAAATCCAACCGAGTATAATTTAGTACTTTACAATAATGCAGACCAAACAAGCACCGGAAGTGTTGAATTACCCGTACAACAGTGGACAAGAGGTGGCGGGCCATTGACATTTAGGGAAATTATTAAATTTGATTTGAGCAGTATTCCTGCAAATGCAACGATAGTTAGTGCAGACCTTTATTTGTATTCTGATACTATTCCTCAAAACGGGAATCTGGTGGACGCTAATTTTGGAACCGACAACTCAATGCTAATACAACAGGTTAGTGATAGCTGGAGTCCATCTACTTTAAATTGGTTCAATCAGCCTTCTACAACGGTGAATCAAGTTATAATTCCTTCTACATCCAGCCCTTTTTTAAATTTGGACGTTAATGTAACAAATATGGTTAGTTCAATGGTTGCAAATAATGCGAACTATGGCTTTAAACTGTTACTTAGAAATGAAACCGCTTATAACTCAAGAATATTTTGCTCAAGCTATTATTCGGATGCTTCAAGGCACCCCAGACTGGTGATTAATTATAAATTATAAAAATACAGTCAGATATTCTTTGTATAAAAGGCCATCCAGTATTTGTAACTGGGTGGCTTTTTATTTCGAATACTACTCCAAGATTTTTTAATGACAGTTACAAGTGAATTTCGGCAGGTGATTCACGATTAAAATATTAATTCTGTCATAATACCAGGCCATGCTGGTAAATTACCTTGGTTTTTTACTGCAAATGTTATTCCTGATAATATTGATAGACCCAATAACCTTACATAACAAGTTACATAAGCTTGTTATCGTCTGCCTCTTTTGCCCGAAAAAATTAATGGTGGCGATAAAGCCAATTTTGCAATTAGGTGGCATACCAGTATCTTAACGTCCTAAATTGCGATAGCCAAATAATGTCATTCATCATCATACTGGTTGCCATTGCCTTGCTTGTGTTACTTATTACCTGGGCAAAGCTCAATGCGTTTTTATCGTTCATTATTGTATCTGTGTTGTGCGGGCTGGCCTATGGTAAGGATATTGCTGCTGTAACAGCAGCCTTGCAAAAAGGTATTGGCGATACCATGAATGCCCTGCTGATTATTATTGGGTTGGGCGCAGTGTTGGGTAAGCTGGTGGCCGATAGTGGTGCCGCCCAAAAAATATCCTCGGGTTTAATGAAGGCATTTGGCAAGCGTTACCTTATGTGGGCACTGGTGGTAACTGCGTTTATTGTAGGCATACCACTTTTTTACAATGTGGCATTTTTTTTAATGGTACCCCTTATTATTACCATCAGCGAGAAATATAAAATGCCGGCGGTTTACCTGGGGCTGCCTGTGTTAACGGCTATGTCGGTAACGCATGGTTACCTGCCGCCGCACCCATCGCCCACAGCATTGGTGGGGCAGTACCATGCTGATATGGGCATTACACTTTTGTACGGATTTTGCGTAGCCATACCTGCTATTGTGCTGGCCGGGCCTGTATTTGCCTTAACACTCAAAAAGTACACAGCCAAACCTATTGCCACATTTGCATCTAAAGACTTGCCCGAAAACCAGTTGCCCGGCATGCTTATAAGCATGCTTACAGCTTTTTTGCCAGTAATTTTAATAACGCTGGCCACGGTGGTAAAGCTTGTTACAACACAACAAAACAGTTTCACCAAAATAGTATACGGCCTTGGCGATCCAGTAATAGCCATGACGGTTACTGTGCTTTTTGCCCTGTTTACCTTAGGTATAAAGCGGGGTACACCTATGAAGGAAATAGAAAAATCGGTATCCGGCGCTATTAAAGAGGTGGCAATGATATTGTTTATTATTGCTGGCGCTGGCGGTTTAAAGGAGGTGCTGAACCAGTGTGGTATAAGTGCGCAAATAGCGGCAGCACTGCAAAATATGCACGTACACCCGCTGCTGGCGGCCTGGGGCATCAGTGCCATTATACGGGTATGTTTAGGGTCGGCCACCATTGCGGGGTTAACAACCGCAGGTATTGTAGCCCCAATGATAGCGCTTACAGGGGTAAACCCTAATTTAATGGTGTTGGCTACGGGGGCAGGCAGCCTCATGTTCTCGCACGTAAACGACCCCGGTTTCTGGTTGTTTAAGGAGTATTTCAACCTCTCAGTAAAAGATACTATTAAAACCTGGAGTACTATGGAAACCATCGTGTCCGTAGTGGGACTGGGTGGGGTTTTTGTAATAAATGCCATTATTTCGTAGTAAAATAGTGGAGTGGTTGCCACATTACCAGTTAGCAAATGACATATTAAAACAGTAAACGTATAAGGTTATGGAATGGTACATAGTTAATAATATAAATGCGGTGGATACGCCTGCATTGCTGGTTTACAGGCAAAGGGTTAAGTATAACATTCAACAGGCGGTTACCATGATAAAAAGTTTTGATAACCTTAGGCCGCATGTTAAAACCAATAAAATAGCCGAGGTATGTAAGCTAATGATAGAGGCGGGCATTTATAAATTTAAATGTGCCACTATTGCCGAAGCAGAAATGCTGGGTATGATTGGTGCGGAAGATGTGTTGATGGCTTACCAGCCCGTAGGGCCAAAAATTGAAAGGCTGGCAGCATTGGTTAAAAAGTATCCCACTACACGCTACGCCTGCCTGGTAGATAATTTGCCCAATGCTCAACATATTGCCGAAGTGTTTTTGGTAAACGGGCTTACGGCAGAGGTATATATTGATGTAAATACAGGTATGAACCGCAGTGGCATTAAGCCCGCCGGTGCTTTTGAACTGGTGGGGCAGTTGCAGGCAGTAACCGGCATAAAAGTAAAGGGCCTTCATGGGTATGATGGCCACATAAGGGATACCGATACCGGCGACAGGCAGCAAAAAAGCGATACAGCGTTTAGTGCGCTGCAACAGTTAAAGCAGCAGGTTGCTGTAGCTTACGACCAGGAAGCAACCCTGGTAACCTCCGGCTCAATTACCTTTCCCACCCATGCGCAACGGGAAAATATTGAATGCAGCCCCGGCACATTTGTTTTTTGGGATTGGGGCTATAAAAATCTGGCACCTGATGAACCTTTTGAACTGGCTGCACTGGTGGCAAGCAGGATTATTTCCATTGTTGATGGTGAAACAATCTGTACCGACCTGGGGCATAAATCCGTAGCGGCAGAAAACCCCTTCCCCCGTGTGTATTTTATCAATGCACCCGAAGTTACCCCGGTAGGGCAAAGCGAGGAACACCTTACCGCCAAAGTGCCAGACAGCAGCAAGTACAAAGTGGGCGATGTGCTGTACGGTGCCCCCATACATATTTGCCCCACAGTGGCCCTGTACGAAAGGGCGGTTGTGATTGAGGATAACGAGGCGGTGGATGAATGGAAGGTGATTGCGCGGGATCGCAAAATTACGGTGTAGCTAATATGGTATTAAAAACCGGGTGTGTGCGAATTGTGTGTGGCAGGGTGATGAATAACTACACGTTACTAATTTAATCATGCGTTTTTAGATATAAAACATTGCAATGTTTACCATAGATGCTCATTTAGACCTTAGCATGAACGCCCTTGAATGGAACCGCGATTTGAGGAAGCCGGTTATGGCCATACGTAAGCGCGAGGAAGGGTTAACCGATAAACCAGACAGGGCGAAAGGCACCGTATCGCTGCCCGCATTGCGCCAGGGCAATATTGGGCTGGTGGTGGCTACGCAAATAGCAAGGTTTGTGGCTGAAGATAATCCGCTGCCGGGTTGGTTTAGCCCGCAGCAGGCTTGGGCCCAAACACAGGGGCAGCTTGCATGGTATAAAGAAATGGAAGCCTGCGGCGAAATGGTAATGATTAAAAACCTGCCAGCGCTGGAGCAACACCTGGCACTGTGGATGAATGATACAAAAAGCAATTCGGAAAAGCCTGTGGGCTATATTTTAAGCCTTGAAGGGGCCGACTCCATTGTTACGCTGGGCCACCTGCACACAGCGTATGCAAACGGGTTGCGGGCGCTTGGCCCTGCCCATTACGGCCCGGGGCGCTACGCCAATGGTACCGATGCCACCGGCCATTTGAACGAGCAAGGCAAAGCGCTGGTGAGGGAAATGGAAAAGCTTAACATTATACTGGATGCTACGCACCTGTGTGATGATGCTTTTTGGGATGCGTTGGAGATATTTAACGGGCCGGTGTGGGCCAGCCACAACAACTGCCGCGCCCTGGTAAACCACAACCGCCAGTTTAGTGATGACATGATAAAGGCGCTTATTGAAAGAGGCGCTGTAATAGGTGGTGCGCTGGATGCATGGATGATGGTGCCAGGATGGCAACGCGGTATATCCACACCGCAAAGTGCTGGCTGTACGCTTGATAAGATGCTTGACCACATGGACCATATTTGCCAGTTGGCCGGCAATACGCTGCATGTTGGCCTTGGTACCGACCTTGATGGCGCTTTTGGCAAAGAGCAAACCGCTTACGACCTTGAAACCATTGCCGACCTGCAAAATATCCCCACCCTGCTTGCACGTAGAGGGTACACTGGTGCTGATATTGAGAATGTTATGCACGGCAACTGGCTTCGCCTGTTGCGCAGGGCATGGGCCTTAAAGTAGCAATGTTACATTTGTAACGCTACCATCGCCTCCTTGTTATTTCCTTTTATTTTGCCGGGCAGGGAGGATAAAATGGATTTCTTCAGTATATCAATCAGTCGCTTTTTTACAAAGTCGCGGTGGGTTACTATGCTTACCTCGCGCACAGGGGCGGGGCTTTTAAAATAACGTATCAGCTCGCGTTGTGCCGTACTCATATCCAGCGTGGCAAGCTCCGGCAAAATGGTAATACCATCGTTCATCTCTACCATGCGCCTTAATGTTTCAACACTGCCCGCTTCGTACTCAAAATTACTTCCTTCGTGGGTGGTTTTTCTAAGCTCGCACAGTGTCATAATCTGCGAGCGGAAACAATGACCTTCTTCCAGCAGCCATAATTTGTTGGGGTCAATGTCTTTTGGCAGTACGTACTGTTTTTTAAAAGCATTGTTCTTGCGCGATACGTAGGCCACCATCTCCTCGTAAAAAAGCACATCTTCCTTAATACCTGCTTCGCCCAGCGGTGTGGCCAATATGCCCGCATCAATGCGGCCTTCCCTTAAACTGGTAATCACCTGGGCGGTGGTAAGCTCGTTAATAATAATACGTACGTGCGGAAAATTCCTGGTAAGCGCAGGTATAAACATAGGCAGTAAATAAGGAGCCAGGGTAGGTATCACCCCCACTTTAAGTTCGCCGTTTACAGTGCCTTTTTTGGCTTCAATAATTTCGGTAAGGCGGTTGCGTTCAGCCAAAATCCTTCGCGCCTGCTCAATTATTTCAATACCTGCAACGGTGGGCAATACGGGTTGTTTGCTTCGGTCGAATATTTTGGTACCAAGTTTGTTTTCTAATTTGTGTATCTGCATGCTTAGGGTGGGCTGCGTAACAAAGCACTGCTCCGCCGCTTCAGCAAAATGGCGGCAGGTGTCAACCGCTACTATATATTCCAGTTGGGTAAACGTCATTCTTATAAATTTTGTCTATCAGATTATAAAGTTAATTGATTTTTTGTATTAAATTTAATAATCACATTTGTACAGCTTCTTGCCATTAATAATAAAAAACTATAAACATGAGCGATTCATCTAAACTTACAACAGCATCTGGTATACCTTATTATTATAATGAGGATACACAAAGTGTTGGCCCGCGCGGCCCGCTGCTTTTACAGGACTTTATCCTTCACGAAAAAATGGCCCATTTTAACCGGGAGAGGATTCCTGAGCGTGTAGTACACGCCAAAGGCTCCGGTGCGTTTGGCACATTTACAGTAACGCACGATATTAGTAAGTACACGCGTGCCAAAATATTTAATGCTGTAGGCAAACAAACCAGGGCCTTGCTGCGCTTTTCAACCGTTGGTGGTGAAAAGGGCAGTGCTGATACGGAAAGGGACCCCCGTGGGTTTGCCTTAAAGTTTTATACCGAGGATGGTAACTGGGACCTTGTGGGTAACAACACTCCAATCTTTTTTATAAAAGACCCAAAAAAGTTCAGCGATTTTATCCATACCCAAAAAAGAGACCCCTATACCAACTGCAAAAGCCCAACCATGATGTGGGATTTCTGGAGCCTCAACCCGGAAAGCCTGCACCAGGTAATGTTTCTGTTCAGCGACAGGGGCACACCGTATGGTTACCGCCACATGAACGGTTATGGCAGCCATACCTTCAGCCTTATAAATGCCGGTAACGAGAGGCATTGGGTAAAGTTTCATTTTAAAACACAGCAGGGTATTAAGAATTTTACCAACGATGAGGCGGTTAAGATGAAAGGGGAAGACTCCGATTTTTCGCAGCGCGACCTGGTACATGCTATTGACAATGGCAACTTCCCCAAATGGTCGGTTAAAATACAGGTAATGACAGAGGAGGAAGCCAAAACCTACAAATGGAATCCATTTGACCTTACCAAGGTTTGGAGCCACAAGGATTTTCCGTTGATAGATGTTGGTGTGCTGGAGCTGAATGAAAATGCCCAGAATTATTTTGCCGAAATTGAACAATCAGCTTTTGCACCAGCGCATGTGGTGGATGGTATAAGCTACTCGCCAGACAAAATGCTGCAGGGCAGGCTGCTTAGTTACCCCGATGCACACCGCTACCGCCTGGGGGCCAACTATGAGCAGATACCTGTAAACCGCTGCCCTTATGCTGTAAATAATTATGAACGCGATGGCCACATGCGTGTAGACGGCAACGGAGGTAAAAAGCCCAACTATTTTCCCAACAGTTTTGATAATATTAAGCCAGATGCTGATTATCAGCAACCCGAATGGGCATTAGACAGCCATATTGCCGGTTGGTACAGCAGAAACGGGGAAGGTGAGAACGACCATTACACACAGCCCGGCATTTTTTACCGCGAGGTGTTAGGCCCGCAGGATAAAAAGAATCTTGTTAGCAATATTTCCGGCGCACTAAAAGGGGTGGACGGGCCTAAGAAAAACGACATCATCAACAGGCAATTGTGCCATTTCTTCCGTGCGGATATTGGATTTGGTATGGCTGTGGCCGCAGCCCTGGGTATTAACCCGGAAGATGCTATGCCACAGCAGCATGTAAAAAAGGAAGCCGTAGAAGCTTAACGAAAAACCAATATAAAAAGTAAAGGAACTGTAGAAAAGCAAGGATAAGGTGAGGTTTAGGTGTTTTGTTGTTGGGGGCTGTCTCGAATATTTTTTTGAGGCAGCCTCTTTGTTATTTTAGTACACACTAAATCAATTTTAAACCTGATTTGTAATTTCTGCTACACTGTTCCCGCAAAATTCCCTTTAATACTGTTTTGGTGTTACCTTCAAACCTAAAACAAATAATAAACAGCCTGCTATGAAGATACTTTCCATAATACTTATTGCCTTTGTAGCCATTGAACATATTTATATTATGTGGCTTGAAATGTTTGCCTGGACAACCGTTGGTAAAAAAACATTCCGCTCCCTTGCACCCGATTTATTTGAGAAAACCAAAGCCCTTGCAGCAAACCAGGGCCTTTACAATGGCTTTTTGGCCGCCGGGCTTGTATGGGCATTATTGATAAGCAACCCGGTATGGAGCCATAATGTGGCGTTTTTCTTTTTATCGTGCGTGGTTATTGCAGGCATTTACGGTGCAGCCACCGCAGGCAAAGGCATCTTTTTCAAACAGGCATTGCCAGCCATTATTGCGCTGGTGGTAACCCTGCTTGCGGCTTATTTGTAAGGGCAGTCTGCTGGTTTTGCAGTGATTTAGAGGAATTGTATTTGAGCACTTTACGGCTGTAGCAATCTCGTTTTAATAAATTACAGTACCGCCTGGCAGGCTTAAAAGAAACTCAGGGGAATTATAACTAACATCATATTCATTCATAAGTACCGCGATATGAAGCATAAGTTTATTATAGGGCTTGTGTTATTACTAAACACAATATGCTATGGTCAGTCGAAAGTCAAAATTTTAACAAGTAAATTTAGTAATGATGATTGTAAAAGCTGGGCAATCAGGCAAGACAGCATAGGGGTTATAATTGCAAGCATGACACCGTTGTCGGGGCCGAAACATCATTGCTGTTACCATAATTATCCGTGCACCCTCACTGGTAATTTAATGTATAACGGAAGCGCATATAAATACATTTTAAATGCTGGTGGATGGGCAGAATTATACACCACGCATCAAAGCCGCAGGTTTATGCTTGCTTGTACTGATAAAAGATTTTTTAGAAATTTCTTGTCTACGTACGATCCTAAAGGCGTTTCAGGAAATTGATTTTGTTAGTCATGCACAAAGCGGTCGTTTAAAACCTGTAAACCTATCTCCGCACGATACACGGTGTATCAATACCGTACATTGTTTGTATCAAATACGTACTATATTTCTTTTCTTTTCAATACAATCTATTTATAATCAAATGTTTACGTGCTGGCACGTTTTTGCTGTTACCACTACACGTTAACGGTGCTTTAAAAATGCTTTAACGGGCACTGTAACAAAAGCAATATTGCTGCGTATAACAAACATTAAATAAACAACAGTATGAAAAAATACTTGCTTCTTTTAGCCCTTGCCAGCCAGGTTTACTTTGCCAATGCACAGCAAAACCAGGAAAATACACCACCTTATTTGGTAAAACCGCTTTCGGCAGAAGCG
>CAZRDD010000149.1:0-10794 GCA_964598675.1 uncultured Parafilimonas sp. | reverse complement strand
GGTAACTTTAAAGTCCATATCGCCCAGGTGGTCTTCATCACCCAATATATCGGTTAAAATAGCGTATTGGCCTTCTGCGTTGGTAATCAAACCCATTGCCACACCACTAACGTGCTTTGGCAGCGGTACACCAGCATCCATTAACGCAAGCGAACCGGCACAAACCGTAGCCATTGATGATGAACCGTTTGATTCAAGTATATCGCTTACCACACGTACAGTGTAAGCATAGTCGCCACCTGGCATCATTTGTTTTAAACTGCGTTGTGCAAGTGCGCCATGGCCTACTTCGCGGCGGCCTACACCCCTCATCATTTTAACTTCACCTGTTGAAAAAGGAGGGAAATTATAATGGAGGATGAATTTTGAATAGTCAGATTTTGCGGCACTTTCAATCAACAATTCGTCAAGCGGGGTACCCAGGGTAACAGTGGTTAAAGACTGGGTTTCGCCACGGGTAAACAAAGCAGAACCATGCGGCGTTGGCAGCGGGTCTACTTCCATAGCCAGCGGGCGCACCTGGTCAAGCTTGCGGCCATCCAGGCGTATGCGGTCATTCAAAATCATACCGCGTACAACTTCCCACTGCAGGTCTTCGTAATATTTTTTAGCTAATTTCTTTGTTTTATCATCTGCCTCTGTACCAAGGCTGGCAATTAACTCATCCTTTAATGCTTTAAAAGCATCGCTGCGGGCATGTTTATCGCTTCCTGCTTTGGCTATTTGGTAAATTTTCTCAGATGCAAAAGCTGCAACTTTTTCTTTTATAGCTTCATCCTGGGCTGGTTTGGTATAATCTCTTTTTGCAGTTACACCTTTTAATTCCCTTAATTTATGCTGAGCAGCAATTTGTACCCTTATGGCTTCATGCGCTACTTCCAGTGCTGTTACCAGTTCTTCCTCGCTGCATTCTTTTGCTTCACCTTCAACCATCATCAGGTTCTTCTCGGTAGCCGCTATAATAAATTCAGCATCAGCTTTAGCCAGCTCTGTACGGGTAGGATTAACTATAAATTTTCCGTCTACTTTGGCTATACGTACTTCCGAAATAACTTCTTTAATGGGTATATCAGATACGGCAAGCGCTGCAGATGCTGCTAAGCATGCAAATGCATCTGGTAATATTTCTAAATCGCTTGAAATTAGAGAAATAAGCACCTGCACATCGCAAAGGTAATCCTCTGGGAAGAGGGGGCGCAATGCACGGTCTACAAGGCGGCTGGTTAATATTTCGTAATCGTTAAGCCTTGCTTCGCGTTTAAAAAATGAACCAGGTATACGGCCTGCAGAAGCAAATTTTTCCTGGTAGTCAACACTCAGGGGAAAGAAATCCTGCCCTTCCTTAGGCTCTTTGTTGGCAACTACTGTTGCCAGTATAATATTATTGCCCTGGCGTACAGTAACAGCACCATCAGCCTGGCGGGCCAGTTTGCCTGTTTCTATAAAAACCTCAGCGCCGTTGGGTAAAGTAAAACTAACTTGTAATGGTTGAGTTAACATAACTCTGTTTTTTTGGTAAGCGTTTGCCGGCAAAGGGGGGAAATGTGCGGCAAGAGCAAACCGGTTTTTGTAATAAAATATAAAGGAGCGGGCGCGTGTACAAAAAACTAATCCCAACCGTTGTTAATGTCAGTTGGGAGTAGTTTCATCTCATATAATAAAGTTATTTCCTGATACCAAGTTTCTCTATCAGTGAACGGTAACCCTGCAGGTTGGTTTTTTGCAGGTAGCCCAGTAAACGCTTACGCTGGCCAACCATCATCATTAAACCACGCTGTGTGGAATGATCTTGCTTATTAGCCTGTAAGTGTTTAGAAATGCTGCTGATACGCTCTGTAAGCAGGGCAATCTGGCCTTCTACTGAACCAGTATTTTCAGCTTTGCCGCCATAAGTGGCGAATATTGTTTGTCTTTTTTCAGTTGTTAAATAAGGCATCTCAAATTTTTTTAAAAAGCATCCAAAATGGTCATCGCTTTATGTGGCGGCAAAAGTAGTGTAAAATTTGTGGAAAAGAGAAATTTTGCAGTTTTTTTTTGAATATCTGCCCGTTGCCTGCCCTTATTTCCCTATTTTATGATAAACAAACATTAAATTAATTTACCAATACCCAGCGCTGAAATTAATGATGCTTTTACAATTAAGCCTCCAGCCATGTTATATATTCATTATTCTGCCAATGCGTTGGGCAAAACAGTAACTTTGCACCTTGAAAAATTGAGCATGAGCAGGAAACCATCATATATACTAAGCGTTTTTAGTAACAAATGCCCCCGGTGCAGGGAGGGAAACCTTTTTGAAACAAGCAATCCATACGCCTTTAAAAACAGCGCGTACATGAAAATGCATGAGTATTGCCCCACCTGTGGACAACGTACCGAAATTGAAGTAGGGTTTTACTACGGCACATCGTACGTTAGCTATGCCCTTACTGTTGCTTTTTCTGTAGCTACTTGTGTTGCATGGTGGGTACTTATTGGTTTTTCAATTGACGATAACCGTATTTTTTGGTGGCTGGGGTTGAACTCCTTTTTTCTGCTGGCACTTCAGCCCATGTTTATGCGCCTCTCACGAACGATGTGGCTTAGCTGGTTTGTAAAATACGACGCCGACTGGAAAACGCACCCTGCTAAAGAACCTGAACGAATTGTGGAAGACCAAATGAAAAACTGGTAACAGGCAAACTATAAAAAATTAGCCCCGTAATGTACGGGGCTAATTTTTTGCTATTTCATCATGCTTATAAACTCGTCAAACAGGTAGCGGCTGTCAAACGGGCCGGGTGTCGATTCCGGGTGGTACTGCACACTAAATGCAGGTTTGTTTTTAAGCCTTATCCCTTCAATGCTGTCATCATTCAGGTTAACATGGGTAATTTCCACGTTAGGGTGGTTACGAACAGCTACCGGGTCTACACCAAAACCATGGTTTTGGGTTGTTATTTCACAAATGCCGTTTATAACATTCTTCACCGGGTGGTTAAGCCCCCTGTGGCCGTGGTGCATTTTAAAGGTAGGTATGCCATTGGCAAGGGCCAGTAACTGGTGGCCAAGGCATATACCAAATACAGGTTTACCTTCTTCTAAAATGGCTTTTACAGTCTCCACTGCATAAGGCATGGCAGCAGGGTCGCCAGGGCCGTTTGATATAAAATAACCGTTGGGGTTAAATTCTTTAAGCCTGCTTACAGGTGTTTTGGCAGGGTGTACACGCACATGCACCCCACGTTCTGCAAGGCAGGTAAGTATGTTGTGTTTTACACCAAAATCAAGCACCGCAACCTTAAGGGGCGAGGCTGTGTCGCCAAGTTCATATTCTTCGGTAGTGCTTACAAGGCTGGCCAGTTCAAGGCCATCCATGTTTGGCACTTCAGCAAGCTGTTGTGTCAACTTTTCAACTTCCAGTATTTCGGATGAAATAATGCAGTTCATTGCGCCTTTTGTACGCACGTGGGCTACCAGTGCCCTGGTATCAACATCTTCAATAGCAACAATGTTGTTTGTTTTCAGGTACTCATCCAGCGAGCCTGTTGCCTGGTAGCGCGAAAACTTATCTTCAAGGTTTCTGCCTATCAGGGCCTGTATTTTAACACTGCTGCTCTCCCTGTCTTTCAAGTTAACACCATAGTTGCCAATATGCACATTGTTCATTATAAGCACCTGGCCAAAGTAACTTGGGTCGGTAAAAACTTCCTGGTAACCAGTCATACCGGTGTTAAAACATATTTCCCCGGTGGCGGTACCTATTTTTCCAAAAGCTTTACCATAAAAAACATTGCCATCTGCTAACAATAAAATGGCTGGTTGTTGTGTGTTAGGCATTTTATCCTTTATAATTTTTTTCGGTTGCAAAAGTAGTTTAAAGTTTACAACATTGCTGCTGTAAAAAGGGTAAGCTTTCCACAATTGGCTTTTATCACCCACAGCCCTTATTACTAACAAAAAAGGCAAAACCTTCAAATGGTTTTGCCTTTAATATTTAAAAACGCTTCATTATTTATGCTTCGCTTTCTGGTGCTTTGGTAACTTCAATTACTTCTGCATCTGTAACAGCGGGTGCTGCCGTAGTTGCATCTGCTTTTTTACCACCGCGGCCACGGCGTGTTTTCTTAGCTGCTTCGGTAGGAGTTTCAGCAGTTTTACCGTATATTTCATTAAAGTCTACCAGTTCAATCAACGCTTTTTCAGCGTTGTCGCCCGGGCGTATACCTAATTTAATAATGCGGGTGTAACCACCTGGGCGGCTTGCTATTTTAGGGCCAACTACTGTAAACAGTTCTTTTACAGCAACTTTATCCTGCAAATAACTAAACACAACGCGGTGTTGGTGGCTTATTTGTAACTCGTTGTCAGCTTTTTTGGTTTTTGTAACCAGTGGCTCAACGTACTTACGCAATGCTTTGGCTTTGGCCAAAGTGGTAACTATACGTTTATGTACTATTAACTGGCTGGCTAAGTTTGCCAGTAAGGCTTCCCTGTGTGCTTTTTTACGCCCCAGGTTATTAATTTTGTCTCCGTGACGCATGGCGTTTAAATTTAAAATACTGTACCGTGCCGGGAATTACAGTATTGTGTAAAAAACAACAGCTACCGGCTTGTGGCCAATAGCTGTACATTATTATTTGTCAATATCATCCAGGCCAAGTTTGCTAAGGTCCATACCAAAATGCAAACCGCGCTCTGTTAATACCTGTTCAATTTCGCTGAGTGATTTCTGGCCAAAGTTCCTGAATTTCATCAGGTCTTCCTGTTCGTACTGTACCAGTTCGCTCAAGCTGTTAATTTTAGCAGCTTTAAGGCAGTTGAATGCACGTACTGAAAGGTCTAAATCTTCCAATGGTGTTTTCAATACTTTCCTTAGCTGTAAAACCTGCTCATCAACCACATCTTCTTTCTTATCCTCCTTATTGTCAAAAGTGATGTTTTCATCAGTAATGATCATAAGGTGCTGTATCAAAATGCGTGATGCCTGTTTAACAGCATCTTCGGGATGGATGGTGCCATCGGTTGAAACTTCAAGAACCAGCTTTTCATAGTCAGTCCTTTGTTCCACACGATAGTTTTCAATACCGTATTTTACATTTTTTATCGGCGTGTGTATAGAGTCGATGGGTATGTGGCCAAAAGCAGCATCTTTTTGCTTGTTCTCCTCGGCTGGTATGTAACCACGGCCTTTGGCAATGGTTAATTCAATATCAAGCCTTGCAGAAGGGTCCATTGTACAAATAACCAGCTCAGGGTTCATCACCTGGAAACTCTGGCTTGCCTCGCTGATGTTGGCAGCGGTAAACTCAGCTTTTCCTTTGATGGAAAGTGTAACCTTTTCAGAAGCGATGTCGTGGTCAACAATTTTCTTAAAACGTACCTGCTTAAGGTTAAGTATTATTTCGGTAACGTCTTCAGTTACACCTTTAATGGTTGCAAATTCATGGTCCACACCTTCAATCTTAATACCATTAATTGCATAACCTTCAAGGCTGCTAAGCAGTACCCTGCGCAATGCATTGCCGATTGTTAAACCATAACCTGGCTCAAGCGGGCGAAACTCAAATTGACCTTCAAAATCGGTTGATTTCTGTAAAACGATCTTATCGGGTTTCTGGAAATTTAAAATGGCCATTTTATATTCCTTGTTTTTTATGTGCTGCCTTTAAATACCCTTTCGGAAACTTAAAAGCGAAATTTTATTACAAATCCTATCCCTGCTGGTTGTAACAACACACTCAGGGGGTTGTGGGTTTATTTGCTGTACAACTCCACTATAAGCTGTTCCTTAATGTTTTCAGGAACGCTTTCCCTTTCAGGATAAGCAATGAATGTACCTTTTTTCTCAGTATCATTCCAGTCTAACCAGCTAAACTTAGCATTTTTGCCACGTATCTGGCTGGTTAAAGATGTGTTGGCTTCGCTTTTATCTTTTAAACCAACAATATCGCCTGGTTTTAATTGAAAAGAAGGGATGTTTACCACTTCGCCGTTAACGGTTACGTGTTTGTGGCTAACCAGCTGGCGGGCAGCAGGCCTTGAAGGAGCTATACCAAGACGGAAAACAGTGTTATCCAAACGTGCTTCAAGAAGTTTGATAAGGTTTTCACCTGTAACGCCTTTAATACGGGCTGCTTCTTCAAAAGTATTGCGGAATTGTTTTTCCAGCACACCGTAAGTGTACTTTGCTTTCTGTTTTTCTTTTAACTGTACTGCGTATTCGCCAAGTGTTTTACGCTTGCGGGTAGCACCATGCTGGCCTGGAGGGTTACTGTTTTTGTTTAACCACTTACCATTACCGAGGATGGGTTCGCCGAAAATACGGCTGATCTTTGTTTTTGGACCGGTGTAACGTGCCATAATGTTTACTTGTGATTTTTTCTTGACGATACACCATCAGTAAAAATCTAAAATGAATGGTGCACCCTTATTAAAAATACCAGATTTTACTTTTTAAGCCCGGTTGGCAAACTGTATAAAACAAACTTTGCCAGGGGCCATATTTTATCCGGCGTTGTTTACTAAACCCTGCGTTTTTTAGGAGGACGGCAACCATTGTGCGGTAAAGGTGTAACGTCTTTAATCATTGACACTTCAATACCACTCTGTGCCAGGGCGCGTATTGCACCTTCACGGCCAGAACCTGGGCCTTTAACATATACATCAACCCTTTTAAGGCCAGCTTCAAGTGCTACTTTAGCAGCATCCTGTGCAGCCATCTGGGCAGCGTAAGGTGTATTTTTCTTGCTTCCTTTAAAACCCATTTTACCAGCAGATGACCAGCTGATAAGCTGACCTTGTTTGTTGGTAAGAGAGATAATAACGTTGTTGAAGGTTGCATTAATGTGTGCATCGCCAGCCACATCAACCTTTACAACCCTTTTTTTGGCTGCGGCTTTAGCGCCTGCTGCCTGTTGAGATTTTTGAACTTTTGCCATTGTTTGTTTTTGAGGTAGTCTTCTAAAATATTTCCCCTCCTTTTACACCTGCGGTGTAACTATCCGGCGGAATGTATATGTACATCACAATAAGGAAACACCAAATTCTACAGCCTTTTTCTGGTGGTAGAATTTGGAATTTCCTTATCTGTTATTTCTTATTTCTTAGGAGCCTTCTTCTTACCGGCAACAGTTTTACGTTTACCTTTTCTTGTACGGCTGTTAGTACGTGTGCGCTGGCCGCGAACTGGTAAACCTTTACGGTGGCGTAAACCACGGTAGCAGGCAATATCAAGCAAACGCTTAATGCTCATCTGCACTTCGCTGCGTAAAGCACCCTCTACCTTAAACTCATTGTTAATAATGTTACGGATAGCAGTTTGCTCCGCGTCATTCCACTGGCTTACCTTCTTATCCCAGTCAATTTCTGCTTTGCTTAAAATATATTGGGCGGTTGAACGGCCAATCCCAAATATATAGGTTAAGCCAATTTCACCCCTTTTGTTTTTTGGTAAATCTATACCGGCAATACGAGCCATATTCTGATTTTCGATTTATTGATTTAGATATATTGTAATTTGACGTTGCCGCCAATCCCCGCCTGACCAAATCATTCGGGCAGGTGTAATTAATTATCCCTGGCGTTGTTTAAAACGGGGATTCTTTTTGTTAACCACGTACAGCTTTCCTTTTCTGCGTACTATTTTGCAGTCGGCGCTGCGTTTTTTAATGGATGCTCTAACTTTCATAACTACTATTGTTTCTTCCGAAATTTAATAATATTTTGCCGCCAGGGCCGCACGAAAGCAGTTTACACTTTCCGCTAAAACCCTCACATACCTTCCCAGTTATTTATACCTGAAAATAATGCGCCCCCTGGACAAATCGTAAGGGCTCATTTCAACCCCTACTTTGTCGCCCGGTAAAATTCTTATGTAGTTCATCCGCATCTTGCCTGATATGGTTGCCAGTATCTCATGGCCATTTTCCAGCTTAACCCTGAACATTGCATTGCTCAGCGCTTCCAGAATGACACCATCTTGTTTAATTAACGGTTGTTTCGACATAATTTTTGGGAGCGCAAAGATAGTGTTATGCACTGGAATAAGAAAATATTACAAAAAAATTTTCCACAATGGTGCAAAAAAAATGAAAAAACTGTTCAAAAACCTAATTTATGATGAGCGAAGGCAGCATAATTTCAAAAAAACTGCCCCCACCGTTTAAAAGCTGGCTATAACGGAAGCCAAAAGTGGCTGGTAACTGGTTCCAAAGCTTTGTATCAAAATACAACTCAGCCCCGGTACTGTTAAAATTATGGATAGTTTGGTAACGCAGGCTTTTTGCCGCGGCATAATCAAAAAACAGGTTGGCCCTTATGCGCTGTATAAATACAATATTACCAAAGCCCCGGTCCGGGTAAGCCAGGGGAAAATGGTAGTTGGCACCCAGCTTCCACATACGGGGGTAATTAACATTGCTGTAACCCCTGGCCATAGGAAAATCGTTGGTGTAATTGTACTGCCCCGCAGTATCCCTTGCCTGGTACGCTGCGGTAACAACAAAACTGTTTGTTTTTGCCAGGCCCGGCAGGTAAAACGCGCCACTGGCCAAAAACTGCTGCGCCTGTATGGCATTAACCGCAACCCTGTGCTGCACTGTAAAAACCTGTGCCCAACTGGGGTATATTTGTTTTACGGCCTGCTGAACCTGCCACGAATAATCAACTTTTGTTTCAAGGTATTGTATACCCTGGTTTAAAAGAAAGTTTTTAGCAATGCCCTGCCAGCTTTGGTATTTATAATTGTAGGTGGATGACAGCGTTAAGTACTGGTAAAGCTTACCCTGCGATAAATTTAGCGGTAACCGCAACCCGGCGGCAACATTAAACTCCCGCCAGTGCAAGGTGGTATCTTTATTAAGTGCAAAGCTGCGGTTATAGGTTTGGTTAACGCCAAATACTGGTTGCAGGTATGTGCCACCGTAAACGCCAGTTACACCCACCTGGTTATAGCCTTCGTTATTGTTATGGGTATAATATACCTGTGCCTGCATGGTTTGCAACACATTATCGCCATAAATAGCCAATGAGCTGTTGGGATAATCGTAAAATGGCCGGTAACTGTGAAAATTTACCAGGTGAGATGCCCTTCCATATTTTTGGGAAGGGTATGTTTGATGCCCAACGTTGGCAAGCGTGTTGTTATCAATACTTTTAAAAGGGGCCGTAACATATTGGTTAACCAAAGTATCGGCTGATGATGCTGCAGGTTGCCATACAGCACCAATGGCTGCCAACCGGTAACCACTCGCTGTAAAAGCCGAAGCCACCAACTGGTGCTGCTGGTTAAACACCGCCTGGTAAAGCCCTGTTGCATACCTGGCAATACGGTAATGCTTTTGTACGGATGGAACAAAAGCCCAAACTTCATCGTAACCACCTGCGGAGGAGGTATATAATAATGTGTCGCCCTGAACTACGGGGTAACCTAATACCCTGTTGCTTAGCCCAAGTACTGTGATAACAGAACCATCCGCCAGGTTACGCTTTTCAATACCCATCATACCGCTGTTATTACGCACCATCTGGTAGAGATACTGGTCATCCGCAGAAAATTTGGGGAAAGAGTAAATGGTACCGTTATCCCCTTTCCACTCCTTTAATATATTACCAGCGGTATCCAGCAACACGATAGATGATTGCAAGCCGCTGTCCATTTTTACGGCTGCAACCAGTTGGTCGTTGTGCGAAATATCCGGCGAAAAGTATTTTGCTTTATGGCTGATTGTTTGTGTGGCCCCTGTGCTTGCATCCAGTATTTTTATAATACTGTAGTCTTTATAGCCCCAGCGACTGTCGGGCTTTAGGGCGCTGTATATAATTCTACCGTTGTTGTACGAGAAATAATCATCATAGCTAATATCCCGCACCGCTATTTTTTGCTCCTTTTGACCCGGCTTCATTTTTACAAAAGCGGGTATTTGCGTTGTGCTGTATTCTAAGGCCAGCAGGCTGCCATCCTCAAACAGGTAAGGGTACCTGTAGTTAATAACATTGTTCTTCTCCACTGGCGTTAACCAGTTAAGTGGTTTGGCACTATCCTGTTGCCAGTTGCTTTGATAAAACTTAAACGCATCGTTTACAAACTGGTTAAAAGGCACCCCGGCATATTTTTTAACCGCATGCTGAAAGGGGTACACCAACGGTTTAAAGGCAGCCGCATCCTGCGTTACCTTCAACCAAAAATCATCCCCATATTTTTCCCTGCCATAAGCCACCAGCATATAGCCCAGTGGGTACCAGTCTGGCACCAAATGCTGCAGTGAGCCATTGCGCAACTGCATATAATTGTATTGCCTGCCATCGCTATAAATGCCCCTGAACCCGGCAAGAAACTCAGGCAGCCTGCCGCGCCCCTGGTGGCTTAGCATGGTTTCGTTATACACCGCATCCCCCTCAAAAAACCAGTTGGGTATGGCTGCTGCATTGGCAACATCCTGCCCCTGCTGGCCAAACAACACTGCCGCTACTTTTGACCAACCCCTGTTAAAATTGCTGTATTGCTGCACATGCCTAAACTCGTGTATTGCTAAATTATCGGCCCAGTTTTGCGCACCCAGGCTAAAAGGTGCTTGTGGTGGCATTAAATAAAACTCGCTTCTAAACGGGGCAAGGGCTACATACCCGTTGGTAACGGAGGTATTTGCCTGCACCACAATACTCACCTTTCGCAACTTGCCGCCTATGGTGCTGCTGTAATGTTGCTGCATATAAGCCGTTATATTGGCTATGCGCTGTGCAACAGAATCAAGCCCTTCGGGATAAATAATTTTAGCCGAACCGGTATTTATCTGCAGCCAATGTATATATGCC
>CAZRDD010000148.1:1547-10906 GCA_964598675.1 uncultured Parafilimonas sp. | reverse complement strand
CTGGATGAAATGGTAGCACATGTGGAGCAGTTGCTTATAAACCTTGGCCTGCCATACCGTATTTTACGCCTTTGTGGTGGCGATATGGGCTTTACCAGCGCCCTTACCTACGATTTTGAAGTGTACAGTGCCGCCCAGCAGCGCTGGCTGGAGGTAAGCAGCGTTAGTAATTTTGAAAGCTACCAAACCAACAGGCTTAAATGCCGTTATAAAGATGCGGCTGGTAAAATGCAACTGGCACACAGCCTTAACGGCAGTAGCCTGGCGTTGCCGCGCATATTGGCCAGCCTGCTGGAAAATAACCAAACCGAAGAAGGTATTAAAGTGCCTGAAGTGTTATGGGAGTATTTTGGCGGTGAGGTGATAAAATAAAAGTAACCCCTTGCAGGGTTAGCAGGTATAAGTTATTGCAGGCACTCAATATAACTGGCATAGTAATTATTTGCATGGTTACAGCTTATAGTGTTTTCAAAATATGCGATTAATCCGCAACGGGCTCACTCCAGATTTTACCCACCATTGTTTGGGCATTTGTGTTGTTGTTAAACATGTTATTAAGTATTGCGGCCCTGCAACGTGCTTCCTGCTCAGTAAAAGGCTGGTGGTACAATGCTTCAATACGCAGTATCATACTTTCGTCGGAGCGGGTGATGTGGCATAGCTCTTCCAGGCCGCTGCCTTCCACCGTTGGTGGCGTTACTATGCAATGCCTGCCGTTGTACAATGCGTTAAGCAGTTTTATTTTAATACCGGTATTGCTGAAGGAGGGCAGTATGTTTATGTGCGCTTTAGCAATCATATCCTGCATCATATCTGCCGTTGGGTTTTCAACAATACAGGTATGCCTGTTTGCGTGCGACAGTTTTTTTAACCGTTCAGAGGGGTTTTTTCCAGCAATTACCAATGGTATTTTTAGTACGCTGAATATCTTTTTTAACAGCCATAATGCTGCCTTTTCATTCATCTCCACACTCAGGTCGCCGTGGTATAAGCAGTAGGAGCCCATGCCCGGCAGGGCATTTACCTGCCAGTGGGGCGGTAAAAACAGGGGCAGGTATTCTGCTGTTTTGCTTCCAAAGCGGCTGGGGTAAATGGCGGCATCGTGCTGGGTTACGGTAAAAATACGGGTTGCGCGTTTGGCAATAAATGCTTCGTATTTTTTAAGCAACTGGCTTTCCCGCAGGTAATGCAGTTTGCTTGCAGGGGTTTTTGCACTGGCGTACAGGCTGTTATAATAGTCGCACTCTACATTATGCAGGCGCACAAATTTCTGTCGGCCAGTAAACCTGTCATCGGTAAACAGTGCAGTGCAATGTATGCCCTCCATTAAAATGGGGTAATCATCCTGTAAAAGGTTATTAAACAGGCTTTCGTTTTTTCTGCTGGCAACAATATAGGGCAGCTTGCCCATTAACAGTTTAATGCCCTTTAGGCGCGGATAGTATTGAACCGATACGCAGTATTTTTCAAGCTCAGCCTGCCTGCCCCTGCCATAATCAAAACAATGCAGGTGAATGTGTACGCCTTGTGTCTGTAAGGCAGGCAGTTTATAAAAAAGATCGTACACACCACCGTAATCAACGGGGTAAGGCACCGTAAGGCTTATAATATGTAAATGCTTATTCAATACCAGGTATGTCGTTTAAAGGTTGCAGGCAACTAATATAATCGCATAAATTTTTGCGATATTACAGTATATTATAGAAATCAATCAGCTTATTTGCCTCCGTTTGCCATTGTAAATGTTTACGAGCCTTTAAACAATTAGCAGAAAGGTTATTGTGTATAACATCGTCGTCAAGCAATTTGTTCAATGCTTCGGCAATAGTAGTGCTGCTGGTATCGTTAATTAAATACGCAACCTGGTATGTATTATTAATGGCACTGTATTCGGGGTAATTAACGCAAACCTGGGGTACACCGGCCATAATATAGTCAAAAAAACGGTTGCCGAGGGAGTAATATTGGTTTAAACCTGTATGTTCAAACAGCGTAACGGCCACACGGGCCTGCGGGGTAAGCTTTTTTAGCGTTTGGGGTAATACATAGCCCTTTAGCTGTACTTTATCTTCGACCCCATGTTGTTGTACCAATTGTTTTACCTGGGTAAAAAAATTGCCTTCCCCGCAAATAACAAGCACCCCGTTAACGTGCTTCATGGCGGGTATAAGGGTTTCAAAGCAGCGCCCCTCGTTAACAGCCCCCTGGTAAATAATAAACTTAGCAGTGTTTGCCGGTAATGGGGTGCTTTCAGTGTTGGCAGTAATCAACACATCTTCCGTTAATACGGGCAGGTTTCGTATTACGCCGTAATCAATATTGTATCTTCTTTTAAACTCGGCGGCAATAAAAGCGTTTACGGTATAACCATTTTTAAAGCGGGGTACGGCAAATTTTTCAATGCGCAGCCAAACTTTGTGTACAAGGGGCCGGGCGATTATTTCAACCTGCTCGGTAAAAAGTTCATGCGCATCGTACACCCTCTTTTTGCGGCGCAGGGCAGAAGTAAAATAAACGGGCAAAATGGTATCAAGGTCAATCGCACAAAAAATATCGGCTTTTATAAACAGCAGCAGGCAGAAGAGCCTGATGTTATACTCGGCATAAAAGGCAATGCCTTTTGTAAAGAAGCAGTAAAGGCGTTTTTGCCCAAAAGGCTGTGCCTGTAACAGCAGGGAGGTTTTTAGTTTTCGGCCTACCAGCACCACTTCATGCCCTGCCCCCGCCAGCGATGTGCAAATACGCTGCATGCGCTGGTCGTAAGTAAGGTCGTTGGTAACAGTTAAAACAATGCGGGGCAAATGGTATGGTATTTATTGGCGCAAAGTTATTTCTTCTTGCGCCGGTATTTTAGTTTAACCTGTGCAACACCCTGGTTTATCATATCAATGCTGGCGGCAGCTTTCTCGCTAAGGTCAATAATACGGCCTTTTGCATAAGGGCCACGGTCGTTAATAACCACAGTTACGGTTTTGCCGTTGCTAACATTGGTAACTTTTACCACCGTGCCAAAGGGCAATGTTTTGTGGGCAGCGGTAAGGGCATTTTTATTAAATGTTTGCCCGTTTGCCGTTTTTTTGCCGTTAAAGTCATCCCCGTAGTACGATGCTTTGCCGGTTTCGGTTATAAACTTTCCGCAGGAGGAGAAAAGTGTAACGCAGGCAATAAAAATTATAAAATGCAGCAGCTTCCCTTTCATTTTTTCAAGGTTTTTGGTACAGGCAAATGTATTCCTGCTATTCCTGTTCAGCTAAAACAGTTTTCCACCTATGTGATTCTGCGTAATCCTTAATAATGTTGTTGCGTTGTGTAAGCAGGCGTTTCATGTAATTGGTAAGGAATACTTTGTTAACAGCTTTGCCCAGCAGGCCATAAGGGCTGGTAAAAGTAAACTCATCAATCATAATGGTGCCGTTGGCAATGGGCTTAAAGTAGTGATGGTGCAGCATGCTGGCAAAATCGCCCTGCTTCATTTCATCGGTAAAAAAGGTGTAAGGCTTCATGGCCGTAATCTGTACGGTTAGTAACCTGTTTTTAAACAGGTGTTTGGCCTGCCAGGTAACTGTTTCGCCCTGTTTAATAAGCCCGCTGGTAACGCCGCCCACTGCCTTTTCGTTGGTATGGGCCATGGATTTTTCGTGCAGGGTTATGCTCCGCGCAAGGTTAAAAACACGCTCCACCGGCGCATGCACTAATGTTGTTAGATGTATAAAGGGCATATAATACCAATATCAATATTGGAGGTGCTGAAGGGCAAAATGCCATTACCGGCTAACCGCTTTTACCAGAGAATGGCTATCCGTGTTTACTTAAACGGAAATTTTACCACTTTGGCTTTTACGGGTGTGTTGCGTATTTCTATAAAAATCTCGCTGTCTAATGCGGCGTTGGGTGTAGTAACGTAGCCCAGGCCAATAGCCTTACCCAGCGATGGGGCCTGGGTGCCACTGGTTACTTTACCAATTATATTACCTTCTGCATCTTTTATAACATAATCGTGGCGGGGTATACCGCGTTCAATCATTTCAAAACCAACCAGTTTCCGGGTAACGCCTTCGGTTTTTTGTTTTTCCAGTATATCCTTGGCAGTAAAAGCAACGTCTTTGTTAAGTTTGGTTATCCAGCCCAGGCCAGCTTCCAGCGGGCTGGTGGTATCATCAATATCGTTGCCGTATAAACAATAGCCCATTTCAAGGCGCAGGGTATCCCTGGCGGCAAGGCCAATGGGTTTTAACCCCTGCGGTTTGCCTATTTCAAAAATGGCATCCCAAATCTTGTCAGCATTGCCATCTTTATCTTCAAAATATATTTCCACACCACCGGCACCGGTATACCCTGTGGCGCTTATCAATACATTATCAACGCCGGCAAACTGGCCTTTTACAATGGTGTAATATTTTAAATTGAGAATATCCTGCTCCGTTAACGGCTGTAATATTTTGGTGGCATTAGGCCCCTGTACTGCCAGCAGGCAGGTTTTTGCACTTATGTTATGCATTTCAACCTGGTGGGTGTTGTGGCTGCTAATCCAGTTCCAGTCTTTTTCAATGTTACTGGCGTTAACTACTATCATATAGCTTTCCGGCTGCAGGTAGTACACAATAATATCATCTACAATACCGCCCTGGTTATTGGTAAGGCTGCTGTATTGGGCTTTGCCAATGGTAAGTTTTGATGCATCGTTGGTGGTAACGCGCTGTATAAGCTCAAGCGCATTGGCACCTTTTAAAATAAACTCGCCCATGTGGCTTACATCAAACACCCCTGCATTGTTGCGTACGGCCGCATGCTCATCGTTAATACCTGTATAGCTAATGGGCATGTTATAACCAGCAAAAGGGGCCATTTTGGCACCCAGTGCAATGTGTTTGTGTGTAAAGGGCGTATTATTCATATACTGCTGTGTTTTAATTAAACGCAGCAAATGTAATAGAAACCAATATGACAAGGAAAATAAAAGTAGCCGCCAATAGCAAAGCAGCATAAAGTGCGGATAATTACAGGCACTTAATAAAAAGCATTGGGTACGGATGAACGCTGCTGTATAGCATTACTGGGTGGAGGCAGCGCTAACTACCTTGCTGAACATCTGTACTATATCTGTTTCTACATTAAGGCGGGGCAGCTTGCGCTTCATGCCTGTTGCTGGCGTTGTTGAAAACAGTTTTTCATCGTATTGATAAATGTTCCATTGTTTGTTATTGTACTCCAGGCAGGTAAGGTTTTCAATCCAGTCGCCACTGTTCAGGTACACCACTTTACCGTTTTTTGTTTCAACAACCCTTTTTTGCGGCTGGTGAATATGGCCGCAAATAACATAATCGTATTTTTTGGCAATGGCCAGTTCTGCGGCGGTTTGCTCAAAATCGCTTATCCAGGCAACGGCTTTTTTAACGCTGTTTTTTACTTTTTTGCTGAAGCTCATTTTTTCTCTGCCCATAGCTTTAAGGCACCAGTTAATAAAGCTGTTAAGGTAAATAAGCAGGTCGTACCCGTGGCCACCCAGTTTTGCAAGCAGTTTAGTACCGCCTTTGGTAGTGGCATCGAACACATCGCCATGAAAAATCCAGGCGGTGCTGCCATCAATTTCAATCACCATTTTGTCGGTAAGTTGAAAGTTGCCCAACTGCACATCGCTGTAGCGGCGCATTATTTCATCATGGTTGCCGGTTATATAAACCACCCGTGTATTGTCGGCAAGCAGGGCCATAATCTCCTTAATAACCTGTAAATGGGCCAGCGGAAAATAACGCTTGTTAAATTGCCAGCCATCAATAATATCGCCGTTTAAAACCAGTATGCCCGGCTGAATACTTTTAAGATAATGTACAATTTCTGTTGCGTGGCACCCGAACGTACCCAAATGCAGGTCGCTCATAACCACAATATCTACCTTACGCTTATCCATACTTTAGCAATTTTTTAGTGAAAGTATTGTTGCTTTAATGCAGTAAGAACTGCCGGGATAAGGAGGGGAGCTTGTATTGAAAAAGGCAACCTTGGGCGTTGCGCGTTTTTGGTAAGATGGTGTTTTTAAATAGCCGCCTGTACTTAACAGGAGTTTTGTTTGGCAGGGAAAAGAACCCAGCCTGAGAACAGGACCGGGTTCTTATTTGCTCCCAACCTAACCGAATTTATATAGTAAACCTTTCTATAAATATTGCTGGTATTGCAGTAATGGTCCTAACTGCGGGTAATACCTGCGCCTGTTTTGCAGGCACAGTATCTTTTTTAGCAGGTGCTGGTTTTGCAGGCGTAACTGGCTTGGCATCATTTTGTTTGTAATGATACTTTGTGCTGTCGCTTGTTGCACCGGTACCGGGCTGTGTTTTGGTATCTTCATCGGTGTTGTCGTTGTCTTCCATTTGTGGGTGAGTACGTTTAAGGCGGCCTTCCTTGGTCATCACAAACTCAACACCCGATTGGGCTTCCTGCCCCTGGTCGTAAAAATCATCGCTGAAACGCCAGTCATCATCCCATCCAAAATGGGTGTTATAGTTGTTAGACCAAACGTTTTCATTCACATATATTCTTTTACCTACAGGCACAGCTACTGTAACAAACACTGCCTGGTTACGAAACTTGCTGTTACGGTCAATTTTAATGCCTTTGTCTAACAACAGGGTTGAGTCTCTTTGTACAATGCTGTACTCAATTTTAGCTGCCAGCTCATTGGCTTGTGCAATGCTTTTGCCATTGGCCATTTTAGCAAGCGTAACCTGAAAACTGTCGCTGTTAGATTTTATAAACCTAAGGCGCAGGTTGTTGATGTACACTGTATCATCATCTACACTGGCAAATGGCTCAAAGTGCAGGAAGCTGTTGTGCCTGTAGTACCAGCTTGGTTTGGCAACCTCTATCTGAAGTTTATTTATGCCGGGGTTGCTAAGGCTAATCCGCTGTTCAGTAACATCGTTGGTGTGATAACGGAAAGAATCTCTAACCGATGCCAATAGCCCTGCCATGCAAAATAAACCAAGCAACCAAAGAGAAACGAAAGTGAATCGAATCGTGCGGCTGTTACTGCGCATTTTTGCAACGCGGCGTATTATCCAGGTAATGATGCCTATTACTGGTACCCAGATGAATAGTATTAAAGTACCCCATGCAAAAGCATTTTGCCAGCCATCTGTTATTACAAAGTCTTTTACTGGTATAAAGCCGGTAAGCACAATACCCAGTGAAAACAAGCCCACTACAATGGCAAACAGTATACAGCCTACTATAAAGTATACAAATATTTTTACCAGTAACCCTATTACATAGCCTATGCCACTGCCGCCACGTTTGGCCACCTGCCCCATTTCGCTGCCCATTTGCTTGCTTCTCTGGCCAAACTCTTTGCCTATCTGCTGGGCTTTTTCGCCTACTTCCTTACCAAATTTTTCCGCCCTGTCTTTAAAACCATCCATATCGTTTTGAATGGTGTTTTTTATAGAGTTTAAATCAACCCTTTCGCCCTTCATCTCCAGTTTTTCGGAGGTGGTTAGCGCTTCGGGAAGCACTAACCATAATATAATATAGATGAGCAATGTGCCGGGGCTGAAACTAAGGCTTAAAAAGCTTGGAAAGTCAACACTGGCCCAATGAGACCATCTTGAGGCAAATGAGATAAATGGTATAACAAATAATACCCTTGGTATCCAAACATTTACGCCAAAATAGTTGCTTAGGCCGCTGCACACACCAGCTATAAGCTTGTTATCCGGGTCGCGAAAAAGCCTTTTTTTAACCGAGCCTATTACCGTTGAGGCCGTGCTGGGTACTGCTACCCATAATACCAGGTAAGTAACAAAGCCAAAGCCAAAGCCAAAGGCAAAAATTACAAACAGTATGCGCACCACCAGTGGGTCAATACCAAAGTAGTTGGCTATGCCACTGCACACACCAGCTATAACTTTATGGTTTTCATCCCTAAAAAAGCGGCCGGTGGTAGTGGCGGTAAAGCCCCTGCTGTTGTTAAAGCCTGAGGAAGAGGTATTGTTGTTGGCTGTTGATGATTGCTGGCTGTTAGCGTTACCGCCAAGCTGGCTTTTTACGTTGGCTTCATCATCTTCAAAATCTTCTGGCCTGCCCATGCTGGCAATAATGGCATTAACATCTGCTTCGGTTATGCAGGTACTGCCTTTTTTAAGCACTTCGCCAAACAATTCGGCTATGCGGCCTTCTATATCGTTTATTATTTCATCTCTTCCTTCTTCGTTTATAAAGAAACTGCGCAGGCTTTCTACGTACTGTTTCAGTATATCGTAGGCGGCTTCCTCTATGGGTATTACCCGCCCCTGGAAGTTTATGTTAATTACCTTTTTCATGTCTTATAATTTATTGGTTGAGGTGGGGGTTAGTTATTGTGTGCTTTCCGTTGCGTTAGATGGTTCTGTTAAGGCTTTTACTGCATCTGCAAGCTCGTTCCATGTTCTTTCAAGCTCGCTGTAAAACTGAAGGCCATCTTCCGTCATCGAAAAATATTTACGTGGTGGGCCGGAGTTGCTTTCTACCCAGCGGTAGGTTAACAATCCGGCATTTTTTAACCGGGTTAACAGCGGGTAAAGTGTTCCTTCCAGCGTATGCAGGTTACTGGCTTTCATTTTTTCTACAATATCGCTGGGGTAAACCTCGCCCTGGCGAATGATAGAGAGAATGCAAAACTCCAATACTCCTTTCCGCATTTGGCTTTGAGTGTTCTGTATATCCATAACCGGAGTTTTTGTAGCCTGCCCGCTGGTACGGGTTACAAGATGGCAGGCCTTGTTTAAAAAGTTATTTATTTATGTTTTGCTGTTGTATTGCTGGTTTGGTGATGCGGGATTTTTAGATGTTAAAGTACATCACTACATCTATAACCCTCTAAACCAGTAACACCACTTTTACATTGACAACACAAAGATGGGAAAAATATATTACTATGCAATACATAGTACCAACTATTTTTTAGAAGCTTGCAGTGGATGGATATAGGCTAAATATTATTTTGTTGATTATCAACAGATTAGTTAAGATGTGAAAATGGCAGCAATTACAAACGGTAAAATAACTTGATGAATAAAATAAAAAAGATACTGGTATTGCCAGTTACTGATGTTTATTAAAAACATTTAAGCGCGTTTTAAGAACAGTTTAAGCGATGAGCAGCTAAAACTAATTTTATTTTGTTGTGTAATTATTACGCTATGATTAATGGCTAACAGCACCTTAAATATTCCGCGCCTTGACAATTCAAGTGATTTTTTTAATCATTTTTTTGCCCATAACCCAAAACCTATGTGGGTTTTTGATGTTGCCACCCTGTTGTTTTTAGAAGTAAACCCCGCGGCAATTGACATGTATGGCTATACAAGGGAAGAGTTTTTGTTGATGAC
>CAZRDD010000148.1:0-1537 GCA_964598675.1 uncultured Parafilimonas sp. | reverse complement strand
TATACGCCCGGCAGAAGATGTTGACCGGTTAGAAGAACATATAAGTAATAATAATGCTGATGCTGGCGACAATACACGCTGGAGGCATACTAAAAAAGATGGCAGCAGCATTTGGGTAACCATCTCAAGCTTTGGAGTGGTCTATAACGGGTACGACGCAAGGCTGGTAACCGTAAACGATATTACCAAACACGTTGAGCATGAAACAGCATTGTGCCTTGTAAATAGAGAATTAAGACAATACAAAAAGGCTATCACCACAAGCTCACTGGTTTCAATAACCAACAGAATGGGTATTATTGAGTATGCCAACGAAAATTTTGCCAACCTAACCGGGTATACCCAGGATGAGCTTATAGGGCGTAACCACAATATTGTAAACTCCGGCTACCATCCCCATAGTTTTTGGCAAAATATGTGGCGTACCATTTTAAAAGGCAATACCTGGCGGGGTGAGGTGTGCAACCGTAAAAAAGATGGCAGTTTTTACTGGGTAGACTCGTTTGTAATACCTGTACAAAATGATGAAGGTAAAATAGAAAAAATATTTTCTATACGAATAGATATTACCGAGCGGAAAAAAAAGGAAACAGAGGTTATTGACCTTAACAAGCAGTTAACCGGCATTAACATTGAGCTTACTAATTCAAAAAAAGAATTGGAAAAACTATCGTTGGTGGCAAAACTTACTGCGAGCGAGGTACTTATATTAGACAGGAACAGGAAAATTATTTGGGTAAACGATGCTTTTACAAAATTAACAGGTTATTCCATGGCCGAGTCGTATGGCAAAAGGCCTGGTGATTTTTTGCATGGCCCAAAATCGAGCGAGGAAACAACAATTAGTATACGAACTGCCATTGACAACCGGCAACCATTTAATACCGAAGTAGTTCATTATTCAAAAACAGGGGAAGAGTTTTGGTTGCTTACTGATGGGCAACCGGTTTTAGATGATAGTGGCAACTTGTTATATTATGTAATAGTTGAAACAAATATTACAGAACTTAAGGAAAAACAAAAAGCTGTAATTAACTCCGAAATAAAACTGAATGCTTTTTTCAGCAGTATGGCAAACCTGCACCTGCTGGTTGACAGGAACCTGTGCATTTTAGCCCAAAACAAAATTGCCAGAAATTTTGCCGAAAATGTAATGCACAACATTACCAAAGAAGGCGATTACCTGCCGGCAAAGTTACTGCCACAACTAAAAGACAACTTCATTCATTTTGCAAACGAAGCTATAAACGGTATAGCTACCATTAACCGCGCGGTTGAGTTTAACTTTGATGGCAATATGATTGCCTGGCAGGTACAATATTTACCCGCTTTTGACAGAAGCGGTAACATTATTGGCTGCGCCTTTACCGCTACGGATGTTACTGACCGTAAAAGAGCAGAAGATAAAGTAAAAAGGCAAAATGCTATACTTAAAGATATTGCCTGGAAACAATCCCATATAGTTCGTGCCCCTATTGCCAATATTTTATCAATTACCGCCCTGTTGGAGACAAGCCCTGCCGATAAAGATTTACTG
>CAZRDD010000147.1:0-10920 GCA_964598675.1 uncultured Parafilimonas sp. | reverse complement strand
CTGCCAACCCACACTGCAAAATAGCGCCTGTTTTAAACCCGCCCCTATGCCATAACTGCCCTAATACTTAACTGCACAGCCTGCACTGCCACCTGTAAAACTATTGCGTGTAGACTGCGATTGTTGCTAAACGGGCCACCTTTGTGGGGTACCTGGTATAACCTGTTTTGTTTAGCTTGCTATATTGGCTTTCAAAAGGTTGCCTTCTTTTATAAATTTTTTTCAATAGCCATTGTTTATAGCCAGCAGTAATTCTTTTCTCATTGCTTCGGTTAGCCTGGTAAAGCCAGATAGTTTTGCTGCAAAGTGCAGGGCTGCTTTGGGCTGGTGGCCAATGGCTCTGCCGCGACCTTTTACCCCAGGCACAACTTCTTTGGCGAGATATACTGCGGGCGTTTGGAAGTAGGCGGCAAATAACCCCGGTTGCGGCTGGCCTTACTACGCCTGTGAGCCAAAGCGAATCGCCTTTTTTTATAAATTGTTTTCAACAATCATAGTTTACCGCCAGCAGTAATTCTTTTCCCATTTTCCCCGGTTAACATGGTAAAGCCAAATGGTTTTGCTGCAAAGGGCAGGGCTGCTTTGGGCTGGTGGCCAATGCCTCTTTTACCCCATGCATAACCTCTCCGGCAGAATATGCTGCAGGCGCTGCCACTTTGTAGCTGGCGGCTGTACTTCTTATGTCCTGTATGGCAAAGCCGGGGGCAATATGCATTTGGTTATGCTGCCATTGGGGGAAACTCTGCTGCTGCACATTTTTAGTTAACTGTTTATGCAGAGCGTAAGCACTTTTTGTAGCATCTGTAATCACCAGGTACACTTTACTATGTGTAAGGTAAGCCCAGTAGTCCGCCGGGGTATAATCCTCCCCAATAAAAGAACAACGCCCTGCGTATACCCTGTTAAATAATCGCCGCCAGCAACAAGGCTTTTTAATCCCTCATTAATGTTTAATAATACGGTGGTGTATGGGGAGCTTCCTGCCGAAACAGAAAGCCCCCATATTTCAAACTGAAATTCTTCTAACAGCTGGCTAAACTAATCAGGCGGCAACAGGCCTGGCTTCAATCATTATAAAGTAGCCTGTACGCTTCTTTATCAGCCACTTGCCATTTTCGCGCACATACACATCGTTATACCTAACACTATAATCTGTAAGTATGCCCTTTCCGTCGGTGTCTCTTATCATTTTTATTTGCGAGAACGAAACTCCCGTGGCGGTATCACCGTCAATTTGTACCGTATGCTGACCGTTTAACGTAAAGTAGGTTTTAACCAGCGCTGCATGTGCGTTAAACTCCGTTTGCAGGGTATCCACACCGGTGGTATTAGCCACCTCGGCTCCGTTCATGTAAACGGTATAGTTTGCGTCGGGTGTAAATAGCGCCATTACTTCCGCAATTTTTTTCTCATCACCTAAATACGCATAGGCATCTATCAGGTGCCTTAATTCCTCTTTGCTCTTTAAAATTTCTGGTGTCATCGTTTTTAGTTTTAGGTAAAATAATCATGGCCCATCGGCCTTTATTTGTCAAAACTAAATTAGATTTGCTTACTTTAAGTTAGTGATTATCTAAAGGTTAGCAACTAACCTCAGTGAGTTGATTATGGAAACAAATAATAAAGATGCTGTAAGCAAGGAGTTAACTGCGGAATGTACAAAAATAATAGCAGCGGTTAGCGATGCCCTTTACGCAATAGGTGGCAAGTGGAAACTGATGATAATTATTGCCATAGCAAGGGGCAATAGCAGGTTTACCGAAATTCAGCGGCAGGTTAAAGGCATTTCGGCAAGGGTACTGTCTAATGAATTAAAAGAGATGGAGATGAACGGTTTTATTATAAAAAAGGTTTCCGTAGGGTACCCTGTTTCCATTGAATACGAATTACTGCCTTACAGCCATACGCTGGAAGAGGTTGTTGGTGCAATAACCAGGTGGGGTATGCAACACCGGGAAAAGATAAAAGCCGACATGAAAAACCAGGCGGGCTAAAGGGTAGTGTAAAAACACAACCAAAGCGCGGGCTTTCATTAGGGTTAGCCTAAACCAGTGCTGTTGGTATTGCAAACGTTTTTTTTTTTGGTAAATAGTTAAGCGGGGCAAGGGGAGCCGGAAGAACAACAGGTGGTTCCCTATTTTACGGCAGCAAGTGCCAGCGACAGAACGGCTATTATCCCCCTCCTCGGCGCCGCTAAAGCCAAACGCTTACGTGTGCCAGCATAATGCAGCACAACTAACAGTTGGGCTAATGTTAAGTTATGGCAGCGTTAGCGGGGTGTTGGGTTGCCCCGGTTATGGTTAATCGTTTAGCGAGTTTATACCCTGTTGCCTGGCCCGTTCAACGCCGTCTTTCATTGCTTTAAGCTGTTCAGGCGCATGGCCTTGCCAAACGGTTACTTCGCCCACCACTTTAAAAGGTGCAGTTGAGCGGTAAGATTTTGATGGATTGCCCGGAAATTTTTTATCCGTAAGGTCTGGGTCGTCCTCTATTGGCCCGGTTGGTTCTACCAAATAAATTCTTTCACGCCCTGCCCCTAAGGCAAGTTCAGCACCCCAAATGGCAGCATCCAGGGTGGAAGTTAAAAAAATGTATTTGGCATTTTTTCCTTGCCCGAAGTTTGAGGTGTAACCAACTTCAATAAGGTCGCCAATAGTTAAATCGGCTTTTGTGCCATGAAAATAAGTTTGGGCAAAAGGCGTGGCCCCCTGCGTGGCTGCTTTTTGGTGGTCTGTTATTTTCTCCATGGTTGGAAATTAGGTTTTATTTGCCGAACAGGGTGTAATATGGGCCTGTAGCAGCGTGGGGCTGGTGAGAGTCTAGCTTATTATTCCCCCCTCACCGCGCTGCAAATACTAAACACTGAAGAAAATAGGGGGCCTGCGGCGGCAAGTGCCGGTCAGAGACCTGCTATTATAACACCTCCAAAGAGCCGCTAAAGCTAACGCTCTTGGAGAGCCTTCAAGCTTTTTATCATTAACGAACTCTTCGGATAGCAGGGTTAGATTTATGATGATCCACTATCAGTTTATAAACATCTGAAAATAGCTTCAACCTCACTAACATAATTCTTTGCTGTTTTCTTATCAATAATAGGATTGGTACAAATACTGCTACTATAAGTGTGCCCAGCACAATTTCTTAAATCTAATATGTTTCGACATGTATCAAATAAATCTTCCGCAGTATTATAATCTCTCCAAATGCTTTTCAGATAGTTTGAAAATTTCATCATTAAAGGAACATGGTTGTAATTGTATTTAGAATTTTGGGTTGGCGATAAATAGTAAAATAATTCAAAGATTTGAGTTAACCCGCCAAATACCCAACTGTTAGATGCACCGGATATGTAATTTTTTAGATTAAATATGTTTACTCTATTACCTAGGCTTACCTCATAAATAGAATTACTACTATCAAGAGTTAGTTTCAAATTAGTAAATAACTGTCTAATTTTATTCTTATAGTTTGTATCATTACACCAGGTGATTATATCAGAGGGATTGCTAATACTTTTAAAGTTATTCATCCATTTTATCATCTCAAATTCAACAGCTCGGCCATATTGTATAATTACAGGCGCAAAATCAGCGTTATTATCTAAATTGTTTAGTAGATATTTACCGGTCGCTAAATATTGAAGAGTTTTTGAATTGTCAATCTTATTTTTATCTACAATCGATTCAATTTCAGTTAAATAATTTGAATAATCAGTTTTGGCGGTATACTCATCAATTATTTCTTCTTGCTTTTTTAAAAGTTCCCGAAGTTGTGACTCTTTATCCTCCTTCTCTCTTTTAATGGCATTTAGGAGTTCTTCTAATTCGTTTTTTCCCGAAGTTGTAGTTGAAAGTTCTTGATTAAGATCCTCAATTTTAGAATCACACTCTTTAAGCTTGTCACTATTCTTTTTGAGTTCTTCTTTTATTGCTTCATAATCTTCAACAAAACTGTTTCTTTGAATATTTAACAAACTTAGTTTCAAATTAGTCTGTTCGTCAAAAAATCCTTTCCCAAAATACTTGTTGTAATCAATACTTCCATCCTTACCTATCTGTACTTGATTAATGTACTTATCTTTCAACCCCTCTCTTACATCATTAGGGTGATTGAAGTAATACATTTTAACATCGTTTGGAGAGACTATTTTTTGACCTATATATTCTTGAAATTTATAAATCAGATACTCACTATGAGTTTCTATCAGGAACTGAATATTAAACCTGGAGGCGGCATCAATAAATAACTCTGTCATTTTTGACTGTAAAGATGGATGCAGGTTCGCTTCTGGCTCTTCGATTAATAGAGTTGAAGGGCTAAAATAGAATGTTTGCCTTGCATAAAAACCTTCCTGATTATTAAAATTATACTCATGTGTAATTTGGTGTTTATTGGCAATAATGGCTATTTTCATAATGATGGGGAGTAATTGGGACACTCCATACCCCAAGTCCACTAGTGGAGTTTTTGTTCCATCAAAATTAACTAGGAATACTTTAGTTAAACCAATAGCTTCATCCCTAAAGACTGAAAGTTCTTTCCCTATTTTGAAGCCTTTTTGTTTTTTATTTCCATTTTCATCCAATTCGTCAATCTCTCCTTTACCAATCCAAAAGTTTACAAAATTTTGGATTGGCTGGTGATTTTCTAAATATATAGATGAGAAATCTCTTACAATCTGAATATCTTCACTGTTTTGTTCGTCAATAAACCATTCTCTGTTTCTACCTCTTGTAGTTGGTAAAAAATAAACCTTACTTAAACTATCAATTTTATTCTGAACGGTAGCTGAAAAATCTTTTTCAATTGCATTCAATAGACTTGTAAAAAGTTCGCTGTTTGGCGTTGTTTGAAACACAGAGGGTTTAAACAGTTCACGAAAATTCTTTTCCTCGCTAGTTTCTTGCTTATCATTGGGAATATTTTCTTTTAGTTCAGCACTCACGATGCCTCTTTCCGTTTCGTCGAAAAAACCAGAAAAGTCACGTTTGAAACAGTCTAAAATTTTGTATGGGTTATTATCTTTTCCTTGAAGAAACTCAGTTAAAACCTTTTGTTCTATTGCTAATAGCTTTGACTTTTCTTCTCCTGTTAATTCTGAATAATCAGAAAATAAGCTTTTTCCTGCTATCACTTTTTTTGTGAAGCTTTCATAACCATCTTTTTTCTTGATAAGGAAAAGTAGGTCAAAATCTACATCCTTGAACATTTTAATTCTACTAAATAAGTCTATAGAGAAATATTCTTCGGTTGTTTTATCGGGTTCTAAGCCATCTTTTATTTCTTCAAAAGGCGAGTCTATGATAAGTTGAATAATTTTTTTTAAATTAATACTTGTTACCATTTCCCAATGCGGAGAGTCATCATGATACTCTATATACCGGATAATATTCGACCAATGTAGATATTCTCCATTCTTTACAATCGAAACACTTTTTATATTATGTTAAACTACAGCTTCCTCAGCTCCTTTTAGTTCATATCTAACTTCTAGATTTGCACTTATCCCTCGACTGCCTCCAAATTTTATTGGAAAAGCAAATACTAAATCTTCATCTTCTTCAAAAATAGGTAGTTCGCGTTGTTGGCCGGCATTTCTTTTACGAAAATCTGAGAGTCTCGAGTATATACTTTGACTTTTTGGAATTTTGGAGTTTTTAAATGTCGTCATTGAAACGCGATTAAAAACGCGATCAATATTGCCAAGTTCATGTTTCATGGTCTTAAAATCTAAGGTTTCTGAAACAATTCCATTTTTAAAATTATGAACTAAGAACTGTATTGCTCTAAAAATGGAGCTTTTTCCTGCATTATTTGTACCTGTGATTAACGTAATAGGCGCAAATTCAAGATTTTCTTTTTGACTAAAAGTTCGAAAATTTTGTAATCCTAATCCTTCTAAGTTTGGCATATTCTAAAATTAATATTTTTTAAGTTTAGTATCCGTTATTGGCTTAATACAGTATACCAAATTTTTATACTGCTCGCTCAATAGTTGTAGTTGAATAGAAATAGGCTCTTCAAAGTTTCGCCTCGCTTGACACTCTTGGAGAGCAGGGGGCATTTTCAATAGGCCCTGTTGGTTCTACCAAATAAATTCTTCCATGTCCTTCTCCTGTAGCAAGTTCAGCTCCCCAAACAGCGGCATACAGGGTGGCGCTTAAAAAAATGTATTTGGCATTTTTTCTTTGCCCGAAGTTTGAGGTGTAACCAACTTCAATAAGGTCGCCCAATTGTAAATCGGCTTTTGTGCCGTGAAAATAAGTTTGGGCAAAAGGCGTGGCCCCTTGCCTGCTTGTATTGTGCTCGCCTGTTATTTTTCTCTATGGTCGGTAATTAAGTTTTTGTTGTTGAACAGGGTGAAATATTGGCCTGCGCGCGGCATATTCCGGTGGGAGGCTGGCGATTTCAACACCTAAAAAGAACCCAGAAGTTAAGCATTTTGGAGTAAGGTGGGCCTATGACAACAATTGTTAATGATAAACGTGCTATTATTACACTTTCAAATATGACTGGATGTTACGAATGCGTTTCAAACAACGAAATTTTTGTACTGAATCCAAACCTACTTTTCCTCAAGCTAATTATTTAACTGTTCGACAAGAAAGGAGACAAAGCAGTATCAACGGCAGAAAAGACAATCAACAAGGGACATAAAAGACATCGATATAAAGTCAAGAGAAACTATAAGTTAGGATATTTTCTTGACGATTTTAGAAAAAATTGTTACCAACTTATACAGAGTTTTTTCTTAAAAAAATTTTTTTTTTCAACAAAAGACCTTTGTATCTAAAAAATTATATCTTTAAAGTGTTGAAATCAAAATTGTGGAAAAAAACTTTTCGATATTAAAAACTGTGGTATTACCTTTGCACACCCAAAAAAAAGGTGTAAAGGCGATACTTGAACAATTTTTAATGTCATATAAACGTTTTGGTACAAAAAAGCCCAACGAGTTGCATTCGTTGGGCCGGAAATTAGACACACAGTTTTGGTGTTTCCAAAAATTACACTTAGATTTTGGCGTTGCAATTCGGACATGGAAAAACATAGCATTTGCCGTTTTTTCTATACCGTTTTTGACCATTAATCTCAATGTAACGCGTAAAAACCGTACCATTGGTACACCTGCATTCAGGATTTTTTTTTGAAGTT
Source organism: uncultured Parafilimonas sp. (assembly GCA_964598675.1). GTDB lineage: Bacteria > Bacteroidota > Bacteroidia > Chitinophagales > Chitinophagaceae > JABDFW01. The sequence goes on along the minus strand of CAZRDD010000147.1, from coordinate 3,765 downwards.
TCCATTTATGGATTTTTTTGTTAGAAAAAAAGATTGAAGTTTTTGTTAAGCCCAGTATTTTTACATTGGGCTTAATTTTTTTACTACGTTTAGGCTTTTAGTATCTTGATTGGATAAGTAACTTTTAAACCTTTCTTTCTACAAAGAGTCCATATAAATGTCCGCTGCTGGTAAAAGTAAACACACTTTTTTTAATTCACAATAATTTTTTATTTAGGTTATGCACATGCTGTGGATTAAATGAAGTGAAATTTAATTTCAATTACCATAAAGTCAAAACTTCAACAAGCTTTCTGATATTTCTTTTATGTTTTCAGCAATTATTGTTCTCAAATAATGCTGTGTTATCGAACTATACCTCATTGAATGATTGAATGCGAAATAAGGGCCGCAGTTTTCTTGTTCAGTTTCCGCATAGTGGCAAACCCCTGCTAGTAAAAGAGTTCCATAAGAAAACAAAAAAGCGAGTCTGCTCTTCTCAGTGTTTAACTTTAGCGGCACTTGTTGGCATTTGCCACTAAAGCTAAAGGGTCTTACGGCTGCCCCGGTTTAAAACAAAAAATCCCCACCTTTTTCAAGATGAGGACCTTTAACTTATACCTTTTCCTGTAGAGCGTACGGGAATCGAACCCGTGATTCCTCCGTGAAAGGGAGGTGTATTAACCGCTTTACCAACGCTCCGTTTTTTTTGGGAGTGCAAAAATAGGCAGCGTTTCTGTTTCTGCAAAATATTTTTATAAAAATTTCAAAAAAATATTTTCCCCCACCGGCACCTGTAAGCAAACGCACCCTTGTACGTACTTATATATGGGTTTGCAATAACAGCCGCTATTTACCACCGGCAGCGTAAAACCTGCATTTAATTTAAAAATAATCATGGTTTTCGCTGTAATCCTTGTAAATTCGCGGTGCTTTTTAAATAATAAACTATAACGTATGAGCACAGTAAAAGTAGCCATTAATGGCTTTGGCCGCATTGGCCGTTTGGTTTTCAGGCAGATACACAATATTGAAGGCATTGAAGTTGTAGCAATAAATGATCTTACCAGCCCTAAAGTTTTAGCACACCTGTTAAAGTACGACAGTGCACAAGGCCGTTTTGATGGCGCTGTTACCAGCACCGAAAACTCCATTATTGTTGACGGTAATGAAGTGAAGATTTATGCACAGCGCGACCCATCGCAAATACCCTGGGGCCAGCACGATGTTGACGTGGTAATTGAAAGCACCGGATTTTTTACCGACAAAGCTAAGGCTGAACTGCACCTGGCAGCAGGCGCTAAAAGGGTGGTGATTTCTGCACCAGCCACCGGCGACCTTAAAACAATTGTATTTAACGTTAACCACAATATACTGGATGGCAGCGAAACCGTTATTTCCTGCGCATCTTGCACCACCAACTGTTTGGCCCCAATGGCTAAAACACTGAACGACAATTTTGGTATTGAAATAGGCGTTATGACCACCATACACGCTTACACCAACGACCAGAACACCCTGGATGCCCCCCATGCCAAAGGCGACCTTCGCCGTGCAAGGGCTGCTGCCGCCAACATTGTGCCTAACAGCACCGGCGCTGCAAAAGCCATTGGCCTGGTACTGCCCGAACTGAAAGGCAAATTAGACGGCAGCGCACAGCGTGTACCGGTAATTACAGGTTCGGTTACTGAGTTAACTGCCACTGTTGCCAAAAAAGTATCTGCAGATGAAATTAATGCAGCGATGAAAGCCGCCAGCAACGAAAGCTTTGGTTATACCGAAGACGAAATTGTGAGCAGCGATGTAATTGGCACACATTTCGGATCGCTGTTTGATGCTACACAAACCAAAGTAATAACCGTTGGCGATAAACAACTGGTTAAAGTGGTTAGCTGGTACGATAACGAAATGAGCTATGTAAGCCAGTTGGTACGCACCGTTAATTACCTTGCCGGTTTAATTAGCAAGTAATTTTTACACAACATGCACCTTAGCAATAACTATAATAAAACTGGTTTTTATTATACCGGGCTTACGGGTGCCTGTTTTATGTAATACATTTTTATAAGCCGCTTTGCTTTGCAGGGCGGCTTTTTATTTTACCCTTAAACCCATTAAAAAAATGAAAGTTAAAAACATTGAAGGCCTTACTGCCGAAGAAATAGCAGCAGAAGTAAACAGCGGCGCAAAGTTTGTGTTTTACTATTACACTATTTCCATTATTGTTTTAACCTTTAAACGTACATCGGACATATATTTTGTGCGGCAAAACGAAAAAGCGGTTGTAAAAGGCCTGCCTTATACCATTCTGTCGTTTTTACTGGGCTGGTGGGGTATACCCTGGGGGCCAATTTATACCATACAGGGGCTTGCCAAAAACCTGTCGGGCGGTAAAGATGTAACTGAACAAATATTGCCCTCGTTAATAGGGGCGCAATAGTGTAATGGGTGCTGGTACAGCCGTATGCTGCGCAAATAACTACTATGCAGGTGTAAAATGTTATTAAGTTAAATTGATTAATACCTAATTATGAGCAGATTCTCCAACCACAACTTTGCAGGCCAAAAGGCATTGATACGTGTGGACTTTAACGTTCCGCTGGATAAGCAAACGCTTGCCATTACAGATGATAACCGCATACGCGCTGCTATACCCACCATTAAAAAAATATTGGCCGATGGTGGCAGCGTAATTTTAATGAGCCACCTGGGCCGCCCGAAGGATGGGCCAGAAGATAAATCATCGTTAAAGCATATTGTTGCCCACCTTAGCAGTTTGCTGGGGGTGGAGGTACAGTTTGCTGATGATTGCATTGGCCAGCAGGCCACCGATAAAGCGGCTGCTTTACAGCCCGGCCAGGTACTGCTGCTGGAAAACCTGCGTTTTTACAAACAGGAAGAAAAAGGCGATGAAGCTTTTGCAGAGAAACTGAGCAAGCTGGGCGATGTGTATGTAAACGATGCTTTTGGCACGGCGCACCGCGCACACGCATCAACGGCAGTGATTGCAAAATTCTTTCCTGGCGATAAAAAAATGTTTGGCCTGTTGATGGAGGGCGAGGTAAGCAGCGCAGAAAAAGTGCTGCATGCTTCTGAAAAGCCCTTTACCGCCATTATTGGCGGCGCCAAAGTAAGCGATAAGATACTGATTATAGAAAACCTGCTGGAAAGGGCTACCGATATTATTATTGGCGGCGGTATGGCATACACCTTTTTTAAAGCAATGGGTGGCCAGATTGGTAACTCACTTTGCGAGATGGACCGCTTAGACACTGCTAAGGAAATTTTAGCCAGGGCTGAGGAGAAAGGCGTTAACATACACCTGCCCAGCGATTCCATCATCGCCAGCAAATTTGCTGCCGATGCAGAAGTATCTACATCGCTCAGCAACACCATTCCCGATGGCTGGATGGGCCTTGATGTTGGTCCTATAGCGGTTGAAACCTTTACCCATGTAATAAAATGCTCAAAAACCATTTTGTGGAATGGCCCTATGGGTGTTTTTGAAATGGAGAAATTTCAGCACGGTACCAAAGCCATAGCAGTGGCAGTTGCAGAAGCAACAGCACTGGGTGCGTTTAGCCTAGTAGGCGGTGGCGACAGCGTGGCTGCGGTTAACCAGTTTGGCTTTGCCGATAAGGTTAGCTATGTAAGCACCGGCGGCGGCGCCATGCTGGAGTATTTTGAAGGCAAAGTATTACCCGGTATTGCTGCCATAAACGAGTAAACAGTAACCCTTTACAGGGCGGGGTAGCTTTCACCGCATAGATGCAGTAGCCAACATAG